>CAWVWD010000301.1:0-5840 GCA_963933585.1 uncultured Saprospiraceae bacterium | reverse complement strand
CAATATGACAACCGTCCTTTTGATTATCATTTTGGAACGGACAAATATGATTGGAATTCTGAAAGCTTTAGGTGGAAATAACCGTAATATTCGTCAAGTTTTCTTGTATTACTCTGCTTATATCTTGGGGAAGGGTTTATTTTGGGGGAATTTTATTGGAATTGGTTTATGCCTAATTCAGCAGTATTTTGGTGTAATTACACTTTCGGAAGAAGCGTATTATGTGAAAGTTGCTCCAGTTTCGTTGGATGTTTGGACCATCGTCTTTTTGAATATTGGTACTTTAATTATTAATATTGTCGTCATGGTTATTCCGTCTTATCTGGTAACGAGAATTACACCAGTCAAAGCGATTCGATTTAAGTAGGATATACTATAACCCACGATGTAGTCGTGGGAAACCGAAAATGTATCGTTGCTATTTTGAAGTATTCAGAACTTAAATTTCAGTTTTTATCTAAACATTATAAAACATTAAATTTATTTATTTATCTTAACTTTCGATTTATAAAAAGACATAATTTTAAGATTGATGAATCAAACTAAACCTACACTTCCGTCACGTTATAAACTCGTTACAAAGCGACAAACTACCGAAAATTTGGTATGTTTTGTCTATGCTTTTGAAGGTGTCGGTTTATACTTTGAACCTTATCTGTATTCTGAAG
Organism: uncultured Saprospiraceae bacterium; assembly: GCA_963933585.1. Lineage (GTDB taxonomy): Bacteria > Bacteroidota > Bacteroidia > Chitinophagales > Saprospiraceae > CAWVWD01. The sequence continues at coordinate 5,172 of CAWVWD010000301.1, read as the reverse complement.
AAATCGCACATATTCCTTTCGCTGAAAAAATAACATTAATGTCATCTGATTATGAAGTCAGTTTTAGATATAAATGGTATAAAGCTGATTATCAAGGTAACACAGTTTATGTCTCAGAAAAGTGGATTGGAATTTTTCCACCGCCAAATAAGGAAGAAACAATAGAAGAATATGCAGAAAAGTTGGATGATTTAGGTTTTGATATTGATGTCGAAAATTATGTTTGGGATGACAGACAAGAGTTCAAATTATTATTAGTTTCTAATAATATGAGGGCGGTCTTCACTATTGCCTGTTTGTTATATCCGATAGATTTTAAGTTTCCAAAATCATCTAATAAAATAGAAGAAATTTTGACTAAAATAGATGATAAAGAAGATATTTATGAAGAATTTGAAGTGACACGAAATAAAAATGGGGAGGTAATCATGATAGATTATATCGCTGACTTTGGTGAAAGTAGTGATTCTGTAACCTTGAGAATGAGAAGTGATGGAAAGATTATGTTGACTTTTGGCTCTTATGGTCAGCATCAAAAAGTTATTCCTTCATATTTGTAAATTCGTATCATTCGCATCAAATAATAATTATTAACTAATAATTTACTTTTTAATTTAGCGTCATCTACTGCAAATCTTAGTCGAAATCCGCTTACTTCGAGAAAGGGTAGGGGGCGAACCAAAAGTCGCCATCTGACAATTAAAGTTCCTTAAGTTGATAATATTTGACCTAGAACCAGTTGCCCATCAATAATTAAATTTTGATTTTAAATAGATTACATCACTATAAAAATAAATATCTTCGACTATTTATTTTTGACTTTTAAGAAAAAAGTAATAATTCTAAATATAGTACTCCCGAAACTAAAGTTTCTATGTTTGAATTTTTTCGATTGAAATAAGTCTTCATCTCTTTGCTATCTTTTTTCAATTATTTTGTAGCATTAGTTAATTATATTATCAAAGTAATATGGCATTATTAAAATTATTTATTGGATTTATTAGTTTTCGTTCTATTGTGAATGGATATCTTAGGGATATTTGGTTGAATGATAATATTTTGGTAGTATCAGCTTACGCTATTTTCAAACAGGAATTAATCTAATTTATTTTTAATATTTAGAACTATGAAAATCAAGGGCATCATTTTACTATTAATATTTGCAAGTATTTTCATTAAATGCAAAAAGAACGTAGAAAAAAATAATGGAACAGCTTTAAATATATCGAAAGTAATGCCTAATGCTGGAGCGTTAAAGATTGCTTGTATTGGAAATAGTATTACGGAAGGTAGTGGAATTAAGGATAGAAAAAATAACAGTTATCCGGCTCAGTTACAAAAGATATTAGGGGTGGATTATCACGTTCGGAACTTTGGTGTAAGTGGTCGAACGCTTTTGAGAAAGGGCGATTTTCCATATTGGAATGAACCTACTTTTCAAGAGTCAAAAGATTTTCAGCCGGATGTTGTGGTTATTAAATTAGGGACAAATGATACGAAGCCACAAAATTGGGAATATGCAGATGAGTTTGTAAAGGATTATCAAGTTTTTATTGATGAATTTCAAGCATTAGATTCTAAACCGATTATATATTTATGTTATCCCGTTCCCGCTTTTGCAGTTCGATGGGGAATTAATAATGATATTATTACGAAAGAAGTGATGCCGAAAATAGACGAAGTTGCGGCTTCTAAAGAATTGGAAATTATAGATTTATATATGGTATTAGAAGGGAAAGGAGAATATTTTCCGGATGATATTCATCCAAACGAGAAAGGAGCGAAAATAATAGCGGAAACTATTGCGGAGATTTTTAATAAGAAAAAATAATTGAGCGTTTTATAGAAAGTAGGCATTTTAAAATACTCAAAAATAAATAATGAAAAGATATATCGGAATTGACCCGGGAACTAATATAATGGGTTACGCAATCATAGAAGCAGATAAGAAAAAAGTTAATATTATAACATTAGGCGTCCTTAAAATGACTCAACTCCCTGATCATCAGCATAAATTGAAACGGATATTTGAAAAAATTCAAGCACTAATTAAAATGTATAAACCGGATGAAATGGCGATTGAGGCACCTTTTTTTGGAAAAAACGTTCAGTCAATGCTAAAACTCGGACGAGCTCAAGGTGTAGCAATGGCGGCTGCAATAACATCTGGTGTCGAAATCACGGAATATTCCCCAAAGCAAATTAAACTTTCTGTAACTGGCTCTGGAAACGCTTCCAAAGAACAAGTGTCAGCCATGCTTAAGTCCATCATTGGTTATGATTTTTCAGTAGAATATTTAGATGCGACAGATGCGTTAGGTGCGGCATTATGTCATCATTATAAATCAGGAAATAAGATAAAAGGAGGAAAACAATATAAGGACTGGTCAAGTTACCTGTCTGATAATCCGAAAAAAGTTAAATAAAAACATTCTCCGAAAAAATCTGAATTAAATTTAAAAATTAAATTATATATTTATACATGTATAAATTTCTTATAATTTCATGCTGTAAACAACTAGACTAACAATATAAATAAGCAGTATTAGCTGCTTATTTATATTTATTAACTATTCTTTTTACATATTAATTTTCTAATTATGAAACAATTTAACAAGTTATTTATGCTTCTATTGGCTGTGCTGCTGATGGGAAGTATGGGACTAAATGCCCAAACTATTACTATCGGAACAGGAACAGGATCTAATGGCACGACAACAGCGTCACCAATTAATATCTGGTATAAAAGTTTACATTATCAAACCGTATATACCGCAGCTGAAATAATTGCTGCTGGTGGTGCTACCGGGGCCGTTTTGCAAATGGGTTTTGATATAACAGGAGTACCTACACAGGCATTACCGAATTATACAATCCAAATGAAGCATACAACTGCTTTAGATGCAGCAGTTTATGATGGTACTGGTTTGATGCAGGTTTATAACACGGCTTCTTATGTACCAGTATTAGGATTTGATATGTTTACATTACAAGTTCCTTTCGCATGGAATGGTACGGATAACCTTTTGATTGATATTTGTTTTGATCAAGTTTTAAACTTTGCTCAAACAGGTACTGTAAATGTCTTTAGTGCAACGAATGGTGCTAATTATATTAGAAGTGATAATGTTTCTCAGTGTGGTGTGCCGTCAAATTTAAGCTTATCTGAAAAGCCAGTTATTCAAATGGTATTGGGTGCACCTCCAGTTTGTTCAATGACAAGTTTACCGGCATTCTCTAATGTTACGCCAATATCAGCAGATGCTACATGGACTCCAACTGGAACACCAACTAGTTATATCGTAGAGTATGGACTACAAGGTTTTGTACCGGGTACGGGAACTATTGCTACGCCTACAGCATCGACTTATGCAATGACTAGTTTAACTCCTGCAACGGATTATATGTTTCGTGTTCAAGGTGTTTGTGGTACAGCAGTTGGCGATACAAGTTTTGCAGCAATCGGTTACTTTTCTACGGATTGTCCGGCTACATTAGTAGCTCCTTTTACGGAATCATTCGGTGGTGCAGGGATTCCATGTTTGACAGCAAGTAATGGTAATTTGACTTCTGGCGGTGGCTGGAATAATGTAGGTTGGATTGCAGCAGGAAGTTCTAACTATTCAGCTCCGTCAGGTTACGACGATAACGCTTTTGTTTATTTTGAAACACAAGGTGCGAATCCAGGCGATACAGATACATTGTCTTTTTTATCGGTAGATTTAATGGGATTAACGTCACCATTTATGGATTTCTATTGGTTTTTAGATTATCAGTGGGCTTCTTCTGGTTCATTTGATGTTCAGATTGAAGATGGAACTGGTAATTGGGTTTCTAAATTCACACGTTCTGGTAGTCAAAATGTTTTTGATTGGTCTTATGCTTCTATTGATTTATCTTCTTACTCTGGTACAATTGGTATTCGTATCGTAGGGGAAGCATCCGCTGGATGGGAAGGTGGTGCAGGTATTGACAGAGTACGTGTCAAAGAAGCTCCAGTAGCAGCTTGTGCTATTCAGGGAGCGCCGTTATTAGAAGGTTTTGAATCAGGTGGTATTTTGAATGCTTGTTGGGAACAAGGAGATACAACAGTAGATAATTTAGATTGGATTGTTCAAACAGGGGCAACGCCCTCAGGAGCAACAGGACCTACCGCAGCAGCGGACGGTTCTTATTATGCTTTCATAGAGTCTTCTTCTCCAGTATCTCCGGGTGATTCTGCTATTTTGATGTCACCACCTATTAATACAGATACATTAACAGTTCCAGCAATATATTTCAATTACCATATGTTCGGTAATGACTATATGCGTTTACGTGTAGAGTATGAAGTATTTGGTTCTGAAGTTTGGAATTCAGTTTGGGAACAAGTTGGTCAAGTACAAACGACTAATGCAGATCCTTTTGCAGATGGTTATATTCCTTTACCATTAGCTATAGATCAAATTATTCGGGTACGTTTCATCGCAATTGCGGAAGCAAATGATGGGGTGTCAACTGGATCAGGAACAGCTTTCGCTTCTGATATAGCAATTGACGCTATTAGAGTAGCAGAGGTTATTGCAAATGATGTAACAATTACAAACGTATTTACACCTACTAACGGTTGTGGATTTGGTATAGAGGCAGTAACTATTGAGTTAACGAATCGTGGATTCAATGATCAAACAGGTGTTCCTGTTTTTCTTTCTGTAAATGGTGGTGCAGCAGTAGGTGCGACAAGTGGTACTATTTTAGGAAATAACGGAGTAGGAACAGTTACCGTAATGGTAGATATGAGCACATTAGGAAGCTATGATATGATGGCTTTTACAATTCTTGGAAATGATGAATTCCCATCGAATGATACAATGATGGTAAGTACTTATTCTCAACCACAAATTACAGGTGCTAGTGATGAGCATTTTGAAATGAGTGATGGTTATTGGTACGCGACTGGCGATTGGGCACACGGAATGCCGTCTGGTGCCATAATCTCTGATGCTGGTGCAGGTGCAAATGCATTTGTAACAAACCTTTCTGGAAATTATGCTGATGCAAATATGAATTATTTGTATTCTCCATGCTTTGATATTTCGGCGATGACTTCTCCTTTCATGCGATTCTCTATTAATTGGGATATTGAAAATGATTGGGATGGTGCTTGGCTTGAATACTCTATGAATGGTGGTA
>CAWVWD010000300.1:0-5842 GCA_963933585.1 uncultured Saprospiraceae bacterium | reverse complement strand
AGATTATTTTAACAATTCTCGATTCTCTTACGCTAAAATATCCGTTTCCATACATCTAAACCGTATCGGTTTTTAACAAATCTAAGTGACTAACATCGCCGCACCAAAAACACCTGCACTATCACCCAATTTTGGTTTCAGAAAAACGGTATCCACTCTATTATTAAAAATATATTTTTCCACTTTCGGAACACCCTCCGACATTACTTCCGCAATATTATTCACGCCGCCACCAAGTACAATCACATCTGGATCTAAAATATTAATAATAACAGAAATCGCCTTTGCAAACATTTCCGTCAAACGATTTATAGTTTTCGTCGCCGCTTCATCCGTTCCATTTCTATGTCTTTCGACAATTTTCTTTAATTCTAAATGATTTCCAGTTTCCTGAAAATAGTAATGCTCCAAACTAGGCCCAGCAATTACCTTTTCATTACAACCAGATTTTCCACAATAACAAGGTGTTCCATTCTCTTCCAAAATATTATGTCCCCATTCTCCACTAATTCCCTGTCGCCCATTTAGTACTTCTCCATTAATCACGATTCCACCACCACAACCAGTTCCCATGATTACGCCAAAAACAACTTTTGCATCTGGCATTTCATCCGGAATAATTCCCATTTTAGCTTCCGCCAATGCAAAGCAGTTGGCATCATTCGCCATCTTAATTGGTAAACCCAATTCTACTTCAATATCATCCTTCATCGATTTTCCGTTCAGACAAATTGTATTAGAATTTTTCATCGTATTAGTAATTGGATCAAATGTTCCTGGCGTTCCAAATCCAATAGTAGTTGGAACCTTTCTTGTTTCAATCTTTAATAATGTGACCAATTTTCCAATTTGCTTAATGATATGTGTATAACCGTTTTCCTGTTCTGTCGGAATACGGAGCCGAGCTAATATTTCAAAATTAGCATCTAAAACAACCCCTTCAATCTTAGTTCCCCCAAGATCAACTCCCCAGAAAGTTTGATTTTCCATGCTCGCTTATTTTTGATTACCAATTATTTTTTACGTTTTAAACCTCTGAAAATTACATGAATTTTATCTGAATATTAAACCAGTTTAATAAAAACACTCATTTATTAACTTTTAATTTTTTCTATACTCGCATATACGGTAATATTATAGTGCTAAACAAATAATATTACTATATAGATTTATTTATAATTTGTTTTTCAGTTAGGAAATTTAAAATAGGCTTTAAACCTCAAAAATAAAAAAATGCTTTGTGTTCGTATTTATCTTATTATTAAATACTCTTCGCTATGCATTCCAAAAGAAAAACGATGTCGAAATCAGTAAAAGTCCACATTAATGAAATCTGAATTTTTAGTACTTCTTAAACCCCATCCTTCAAAAAGTTGAATCCTGTACCTAAAGCATTATTTACGCCTTATTAATTCCGTCAATTTTATCAAAAAAAAATACTTCTGATACAGTTATAAAATAAGTTTCAAATATTTGTAAACCGAAAATCAATAATAAATGAAAGTATTAGTCACCGGTGCTGACGGAATGTTAGGCTCCAATATTGTAAAAGAATTATCAGATAAAAATCATGATATAACCATATTTGTACTTCCTAATAGTCCGACTATTTTTCCAGAATTGTCCTTAAATCAAATAGAAGGAAATATTTTAGATGCAGAAGGTATCAAAAAAGCCGCAGAAGGTCAAGATGCAATAATACATGTAGCGGCTCTAACGGATGTCTGGCCCTATCGTTCCGAAATCGTACGACAAGTTAATATTGAAGGAACAAAAAATGTGGCAGCAGCTACTATTCATGCAGGACTTCAACGGTTAGTGGCTATCGGAAGTGCAAGTTCTTGTGGCATCGGTACTTTAGAAAACCCGGGTACGGAAGAAGCCCCTTTTGTTTCTGATAAATATGGTTTAGACTATGTCGACTCCAAAAAGACCGCTCAAGATTTTCTTTTACATGAAACAAAGGAAAATGGTTTACCTGCACTTATAATTAATCCAACATTTATGTTTGGAGCTTATGATTCTAAACCCGGTGCTGGTCAAATCATTCGAGCTGTTTATAATAGACAAATTCCAGGTTATCCATCTGGTGGACGAAACTATATTTTTGCAAAAGATGTGGCAATTGCCGCTGTCAATGCTTTGACAATGGGAAGAATCGGGGAATGCTATATAGCCGGTAGTCATAATTTGAATTATAAAGATGCATTTAATATTATAGCAGAAGTGATTGATTCAAAAGCTCCATCTATCAAATTCCCCGGTCTCTTAATGAAAACATTAGGTTGGATAAATGCGACTATCGCCAATCTATTTGGAACAACGCCAGCAATCACTTATGCAATGGCTGCAATCTCGGCAGATGAACATTATTTTAGTAGTAAAAAGGCAATTGATGAATTAGATTTACCTCAAACCGATTTGAAAATTGCCGTTAAGGAATGTTTTGATTGGATGAAAAAAAATGATGTTTGTTGATTTTTTATCGTGGTGTTAAAAGGTACTTATTACTATTTTTTATAAAATGAATAAATGAATAATTTTAAAGATAAAGTCGTCATCGTTACGGGCTCAAGCATGGGAATTGGGAAGGCATTGGCAACCGAATTAGCGAAGAAAGGTGCGACGATTGTTCTGAATGGTCGTAATATTGATAGATTAGAAAAAGTACATCAAGAAATGAAATCGGATGGTTTTAAAACCATTGCTATTGATGGCGATGTTTCTAAAATCGAAGATTGCAAAAGATTGATTGATGAAACGATAAATGCTTTTGGTAAAATAGATGTTGTAATCAATAACGCCGGACTTTCGATGGAAGGAACGGTCGAAGCTGTAACCCCAGAAGTCGTAAGAAAAATAATGGAAGTCAATTATTTAGGCGTTCATTATATCACGCATTTTGCGATTCCGCATCTAAAAAAAACGAGGGGAAGTTTAATCTTTGGCGGAAGTAATGCTGGTATTCATGGTTTGCCGAATTATTCGGTTTATAGTGCTTCCAAAATGGCTTTAACCGCTTTGACGGAATCCTTGAAAATTGAATTAGATGGCGAAGGTATTCACGTCGGTATCGCTTATATTGGTTTCACAGAAAACGATCCGGATAAGACGATTTATGATATAGATGGTAAAATTATCGACCAGCCGAGTCGCTCTAATTTCAAGGCACAAAGCCCAGAAATGGTTGCGAATCAAATAATCCGAATGATTGAAAAGAGAACATATAAAGCTGTTTTTACACCGATTGGTAAGCTCAATGCTTTTATGGCTCGTTTTGCTCCCTGGGTTATTAGAATGGCTGTTGGGAATAATTTTAGAAAAAAATAATTTTAATTTTATTGGAGCAGCGAGTAATCATTCGTAAAAACCCTCTACGTTCTATTAAAAAAACGATAAAATGAGTCCTGTCGAATATACATCGCTTGAAATATTTGGAATATTAATAGAAGAGCCGGTAACTGCCGCAACTGATTTGCTGACAGCGTTCGTTTGCTATTTTGCATTTTTTCAATTACATAAATTGAAAATTGACAATAAAGCATTTTCTTATTTTAAATACTACTTCTTATTTATGGCATTAGGGACGACTTGTGCCGCACTCCTTTCTCATGCTATTTTATATTGGTCAGGTTATAATTGGAAAATGTTAGGATGGACATTTAGTGCGATTGGTGTTTTTAATATTGAAAATAGTGCTTTGACGTATTTTCAGCAAGAAACCAAATCGAAACGTTTAGATCGGCTTTCTTTTGTGTTTAAAGTTCAGCTAATTTTATTTTTACTTTGTCTAAGCTATACGCCAACAAGATTATTTGAGATCATCCAAATCAATTCATCTTTAGGAATTGTGGGAATAACTTTCCCTATTTTCGGCTATCTTTTTTACAAAACAAAAAAGCGAGGTTACAAAAAAATAATTATTGCGTTTTGTATGAGTATTATCACAGGACTGGTATTTAGTGCGGAAATTACGTTACACAAGTATTTTAATTATCACGATTTAGCGCATGTATTGATGGCATTTAGCTCTTTTTTATTATTTGTAGCTGGTTTGGAGTTGGCGAAAGGCAAACAAGTAAAAGATTGACCGCTTTTTCCTATTCCCCTAACTTTTTTTTGTAGCTTTTTTTAAATTAAAAAAGTTTAAAAGTTAGGCTTACTAATAGTTACCTATAACTTTATATTTTATCTTTATGTTATTACATAAAGCACCAAAACAACATTTAATTAATAGTAGAATCGACAACAAAGAAGCAACTATTTTATCTTAATTTAACAATACCGTGGATGCTTATTTATTATTGATTCTTTAACCAAAAAATTTAGACAATGGACGAAATGGGTAGTTTAGCTTACGCCGGCTATATCGTTCCTTTTGTAGTATTACTTCCTGTATTAGAATACTACATTTCAAAAAGAAAGAAGATAGATGCTTACAGCTTTAGTGATACTTTAGTCAACTTTTCTTGTGGGATATTAGAGCGTACTTTCGATTTTTTCTTTATTTTGTTTCTCTATTTCGTATTCGGCTATCTATATGAGAATGCTTCTCTAATACATTTAGATACTTGGCTTCCTTTACCGATTTTATGGATTTCGGCTTTATTAGTTGGAGATTTCGTAGCATATTGGCATCATCGACTAAGTCACGAGATTAATTTTCTTTGGGCAGCTCACATTGTTCATCACCAAAGTGAAGAATTGAATGTAACCACAGTTTTTAGGGTTTCTGCTTTTGCCGTTATTAATCGGACATTATTTTGGATATGGTTGCCAATTATTGGTTTTTCTCCAATGGTTTCTTCTACGGCCATTATGTTCATTGGCTTATACCAATTCTTCTCGCACACTCGGTTGATTAATAAGTTAGGGTTCCTAGAATACATCATAATAACACCTTCTCATCATCGAGTACATCACGCACGAAATCCTCAATATATTGATAAGAACTATGGTCATGTCTTTATCTTTTGGGATAAGATTTTTGGTACTTTTGAGCCTGAGCTTGAAGAACCAGAATATGGTATTGTGGATGGATTTGAGAGTTCTAATCCGATTTGGGCCTATTTTTCTTACTGGTTTGATTTATTCAAAAGAGCTGGAAAAACCAAAAATTGGATAAATAAAGTAAAAATGTTCTTGATGCCTCCAGCTTGGAATCCTACTGATGTACCAACTAAATTAGAAAATTTTGAAGTCGATGAAAATGGTAAGCGCAAAAAATACAAACCTGTAATACCAAAAAAATTACGGGTTTACTTAATCGTAAATATCATTATCACATTAATCATATTTATTATTCTATTACTGGGCAAAAACTTTCCAATAATTACCAAAATTCAGTTAATGAGTTTAGTTGTAATATCTATCGTTTCGTTTGGACCACTATTAGAAAGAAAGGCTTGGGGGATTCGTTTTGATTTTATCAAGCTGATCATTATTGCGATTAATATTCCTATTTTACTTTGGAATTATCCATATTCAACACTTACAATTATTACAGCTTTAACTTTAGTTATTGGTTTAATTGTTTGGCTACAAATATTAAAAAGACGTGTAAAGTTCTTTTAAATGATAAAAATATTATTTCAATCATCGTAAATAATTGACTGTCATATAATTAAAACTAAATCCAAGGTTACATTTACATAAAAATAAGCAGACGAATTTATTCGTCTGCTTTATTATAAGAGTATTCAATAGGATTTTTTTCATTTTTGTAAAAAATAGCACGATTTGTGAATATTATATTTCATCTAAAAATATTCACCTATAATAACTACAAATGAAAAATTCACTTTTGCTATTACCTCTATTATTTATTGATTTAATACGAAAT
>CAWVWD010000299.1:0-5844 GCA_963933585.1 uncultured Saprospiraceae bacterium | reverse complement strand
ACAATTAAAAATAAAAATTTAATCGTTTATTTTAATTTTCATTAATTAAATGCTTTGATAATCGGAATGAAGTTCTCGACAGTCAATGAAGCACCACCAACTAAACCGCCATCAACATCTGCACAACCGAATAATTCCACCGCATTCGCAGGTTTCACACTTCCGCCGTATAAAATCGTCGTATCATCCGCAACCGCTTCGCCGTACTTTTCAGCAATTACTTGACGTAAAGCCGCTTGAGTTTCCTGAGCTTGCTCCCGAGAAGCCGTAACGCCAGTGCCAATCGCCCAAATCGGTTCGTAAGCCACCACAACTTTTCCGAAATCTTCTGCCGAAAGGTGGAAAAGACTTTCTTTCAACTGAGTCGCTACATATTCCACGAAAGTTCCCGCTTGACGAATATCCAATGATTCTCCACAACAGAAAATTGGTAACAAACCATTTTCTAAAACTACGTTCACTTTTTCTGCCAAAAACGCATGGCTTTCGTTAAAATATTCCCGACGTTCTGAGTGACCAATCACCACGTATTCCACGCCGATTGATTTCAACATTGGAACAGAAGTTTCACCGGTATAAGCACCGCTTGATTTCGTGTAACAGTTTTGAGCTGCAATCGCAACATTCGGTACATCTTTCGCCAATTCACTCGCTGCTTGCAAATGAATAAAAGGCGTACACAAAACCACTTGCGTATCTGAAGGGTTTGTATTTTCAATAATTCCCTTAACCAAATCCAATCCTTCTTGGAAATCCTTATTCATTTTCCAGTTTCCGGCTACAATATTTTGTCTCATCTTAATCTTCCTTTTTGATTAGATTTTGAATATTAAATTTTTAAATTAACATCAAAATCCACTTCTTTTTAATGAATTTGTAAATAATTAGGCTGCGAAGATAGGAAATTTTCAATTCTGTTTGCTAAGATGTTCTATGAGATTCATCATTCTGCAACATAGAAATAATAGTAAAACTATCATTCGTGTAAATATCATTATCGTTTGTCTATTAAAACTGTAAGTCTTAAAATGAAATAGTAATTTATCCTTAGTAGTAAGAATAGAAAATTTAAATCTTATAAATCAATATATTATGAAAAATAGAACCTGGTTTTATGTGATTATTGGTGTTGTTATCACGACGTTAGGCGTAATTTTTTATCATCCAATTTTTATGATTTTGATAATAGGCGTCGCAATGATTAGCTTCGGAATGTTCTTTTCATATAAGCGGCACGAAGAAAATGGTTGGGTATATTTAAATGATACTGGAGGAATTTATACCGGTGCAAATACTTATGCCAAACCTGAATGTGATTGTCCCGGCTGCGGAATGGGAACAGGTTGTTGTATCTAAGATTATGTTGATGTATTGAAGTGTTGATGTTTGCATTAGGAGTAAATCTATATTTTAAAAATAGTGATTATATTAAGATTTAGAGAACTCCGCTTTATTAAGCAACGCGTCAACACGTCAACATAATTTAATCAAATCAATAAATTCCTAAATCGCTTATTGAATCCATCAATTCCCTGCAATCCTCCAGTATGAATCGCAATGATTGTCGTATTTGGTTTAAAGAAATCTTTTTTAATTAAATCAAAAATTCCGAAAAACATTTTTCCAGTATAAATTGGTTCTAACTGAATATTATGTGATCGTTTGAAATCATTGATAAAATCAATTAGTTCCGGTTTGAATTTAGCGTAACCACCAAAGTGATAATCCGTTATTAATTGCCAATCTTCACTTTCACTTTTTAACAATCCTTCAATATCATCTTTCAAAAAATCGCCTCCTTTCAACGCAGGAAAACCAAATACTTCCCCTCTCCTACCCTTTGTTCCCAAAATCAAACCTGCCAACGTTCCTCCCGTTCCAACTGCAGAACAAATGACATCAAAATCGATTTCAATCTCATCCACGATTTCGGTACAACCTTTCACCGCCAAATCATTAGTTCCGCCTTCCGGCAATAAATAGAAATCGCCAAATTGTGTTTTTAGATTTTCAATAAAGGCTGCATTCTCTTTATCGCGATAAGCCGAACGACTAACGAAATGTAATTGCATTCCATTCGCTTCCGCAAATTCCAATGTCGGATTCAATGGTTCAATTCGTTCCCCTCGAATCACGCCAATCGTTTGAAAATCAAAAGCTTTTCCAGCTGCTGCTGTAGCATAAATATGATTGGAGAAAGCACCTCCAAAAGTCAATAAAATAGATTTATTTTCCGTTTTTGCAGTTTCTAAATTATATTTCAATTTTCGATACTTGTTACCTTGAATCGTCGGATGATTCAAATCCTCTCGCTTAATGTAAAGCTTAATTTTTTTGGCTGCTAATAAATCATTGGTAATCAATTCTAAAGGCGTTGGAATCATTTTCAGTAAATATCTATATGAATAATATCGCTAAATTATTAATTATTTTTATAAATCAATTATCAAAAGTATTAATAAAAACAGTCATTCCGACGAAAACTGAAAGCTCTCAAGCGTCAGAATTATAAGCACTAAGAAGGTCAGTTTCGTTGCACACAGCAAAATTCTAACCTTCGCCCGAGTGACAGCCTATTTCCCTAGAGTACTGTTTATACCTTCACTCACCAAGGACATAAGGACCAAATTATTTTGCGTAATGAATTTATTTAAAATATTATCTTTTTTCGTATTGAAAATTCATTAAAGTAGAATAGTATATAGAAATTTAGAATCCTACCTTTTTCCCCCAGTATAAGACCGAAATTTACAACTTGATAAAAAAAGCAAAGACTACAGCTTAATTAACTTTTTAACGATTGAAAGTATTAAAAATACTAAAAATACGGAAATTGGCTTCCCTTAAACGACAGTTTCTTCCTGACACTTTTCAATACCTTCAACCTAAAATCAAAAATGCCAACCTAAAATCAAAATCCTGATTTTAGCACGTTTGCCCTTTCACTCATGGATGAAGTTACTTTCGTAATATCTTAAACGTTGAATTATCCGAAGGCAAATATTTCAGTTCATTACACAAATTACTTTAAGGTATTATTCTTCATAATTTCACCTGTTTTAATGTAGCTTTAAATTCTTCATATTAGATGATTAAAGTTCAAACTACTTTGATAGACAGATTCATTATAGATTATGATATATAGACTTGTTGAATATGAAAATATCACAAGTCAAAAAGTTTTTTTTCATAATTTTCTTAAATGAATAAAAATGAATGAAACCATTACAACCAAAACGCCTTTAAAAAAAAATTTATGACTATTTTCACAAACGAATACTTTATGAAAAGGGCTTTGCAAGAAGCCGAAAAAGCCTATAATGAAGGCGAAATACCCGTTGGAGCAATAATCGTGACCAATAATCAAATCATTGCAAAAGCATATAATCAGACCGAACGATTACAAGATGCAACGGCTCATGCCGAGATGTTAGCTATTACTTCTGCATCTGAATATTTAGGCACAAAATATCTAAAAGATTGTGTACTCTATGTCACACTTGAGCCTTGTCCGATGTGTGCAGGAGCTTTGGCTTGGTCAAAAATTGGAAAAATTGTATTTGGAGCGTCAGATGTAAAAAAAGGATTTTCTCTAATTGAAAACCAATTACTACATCCAAAAACAATTATTGAGCGAAATGTATTAGCAAATGAAAGTCAAGAATTGTTACACCGGTTTTTTCAGAGAAAGCGTTAAATATTAACAAATCTGTATATTCACTTATGTATTATTCCCAAATATAAAAAGAGCGGATACTCATTGTGAGTATCCGCTCTTTTTATAAAAATTGGAAAATAAAAAAGGCGTACCTGTATTCGAGATGAATGCGGTACGCCAACACAATAAACAATTCCCATCTTTATGCAGAAAACGATGTCCCGCATCCGCATGTATCTTTAGCATTAGGATTACTAAACGTAAACCCTCTATTATTTAAACCACTGATGAAGTCAATCTCAATACCCATTAAATATAAGGCGTGAGCTTTCTTCATATAAACCTTGATGCCGTTTTCAATAAACTCGTCATCATCTGCTTGTTTTTCATCAAACCCCAAAATATAAGAGAAACCTGAACATCCTCCTCCTTTAACACCAACTCTCAATCCTAAGTTTCCATGAAGATCTTGTGTTGACTTTATATTTTTCAGCTGTTGAATTGCACCCTCTGTTAAAGTAATTGGTGAAGTTTTAACTAATGTATCTTGCATATTAATTACAGTATTTTTAATACTATGCGAAAATAGTATAAATTTGATTAATTTAAAAATCTAAACAGCTTGTTTACTGATTAAGTTCTTGCAAAGAAAAACTTTTTTTTGCACATATACATAGTCAATTACGATATTTTTTCAGTTAAAAAGATTAGATAATACGTCACAAATAATTGATAGTCAAAAAAGTGACTCATTTTTGAGCTATTTAATCCAAACCATAACCAAACATCTATTTCTTTATATTTATTGTTATTTTATCTCCACAAGATATTTTATAAAAACATTAAACATGACATTTAAATGACATTAATCGAATATAAATTTAAAAATATTCACTTTTCATTAAATGTCCTTCTATCTTTTCTCATTTTGCTGATTATCAATATACTATAAATTAAAATAATCGTTCAAGCTAAGCTCTGAATTATCATATAAGTAAAATAGAACATATTGTTTTTTTCAATATTTGAAATCTATCCTCATTAAAATCAAAATAAAAAGGAAGGTTTGAAATCAATATAATGCAAATTAAAGATAACTTTTCAATCTTATACTCAACGAAATCCCCAATTTAATCGTTGATAAACGTATCAGGGCATAAATTATAATAATGCTATATTTATAACTTTATCCTAAATATCAGTAATTAAGAGCACGGGCGATAAATCATCTATTCATCTTTCTATAAATTTCAGATTTGTACTTTATATCATTTTTTAGTATAAATGGCTATTTATCAACAAACTATAATCATCTAAAATAATATATTGGATGGTTTATCTAGTTCATACTCCCTAAATAAAAAAATTATGAAGCAACTATTACTCGTATTAATATTATTTATAACCTCAATTAGTAGTATTTCCGCTCAATCATGGGAAGCGAAGATTGATAATCGTTTGGATATTTATGACGGTTCTACAGATAAATTTGAATTTTTAATTCAATTCGTTGAAAAAGGAAATGTTGGGCAAGCTAAATTTTTGACCGATAAAACGGCGAAAGGAACATTAGTGATGGAACATTTGCAAGAAAATGCAAAAAGGTCACAAGTAGCCGTAATTGATATTTTGAATTACAAAGGCATCTCTTATCAGCCTTTTTGGATTGCCAATGTAATTTGGGTTTATGCAGATTATGAAATGGTGGAACAAATAGCAAAATTACCAGAAGTGAAACGCATTTCTGAAAATTCGAGAATGAGAATAATCGAACCTATTCCTAGTAATAATTTAAATAAAAATCCCGAAGTTCAATGGGGAATTATACAAATGAATGTCGATGACGTTTGGGAAATGGGTATAAAAGGTCAAGGTGTTGTAATCGGTGGACAAGATACCGGCTATGATTGGGAACATGAAAGTTTGCAATCAAAATATCGTGGCTGGAATGGAGACGATGTAAAAACTGACCATAATTATAATTGGCATGATGCCATTCATGATTATGATTCAAAACATCAATCACAAAATAACCCTTGTGGCTTAGATGTGAATTATCCTTGTGATGATGGATCTCATGGGACACACACGATGGGAACAATGATTGGAGAAACCGATGATTTAAAAATCGGAGTGGCACCAGAAGCGACTTGGATAGGTTGTCGAAATATGGAAAGAGGCTGGGG
>CAWVWD010000298.1:0-5858 GCA_963933585.1 uncultured Saprospiraceae bacterium | reverse complement strand
CCAAATTTTCCAATAAACAAATCGAATCCATCAGGACTGAATCTTGCGGATTCGGTCGAACGATTTTTAATTCCGTAATTTCTGAACGCTTTTTTATCGCACTGTTTATCGCACTGCTTTTTTGTGCAAAAAGCGTTGAAAAACTTAGGATTAGGAATCCGAATAGTAGAAATAGTTGTTTCATGTTCTAATTACTGTTGATTTTTTTAGTTATGAAATAAGGTTAGAAGTCAGGACGAACTTTTTACCAAATGATTTAGTCCAAATAGAATCTCATCTGACAAATGATGGCTTTGAACATCAATCAATTGATAAGTCGTGTTTTTAGTTTTTAATTTCAATCGAAAACTTTTATCATGTCGTCCATAAAACAAGTTTTTTGATTTCACTATTTGATTTTGTTCAGAACAAGCTATAATTTTTGTATCGAAAATCAATTTTCCAATAGAATTGATATTTTCAACTTTGATTTTTTGATTGACTAAATCTATCACTATTTTGTTATCAGCTCTTAATATTTTAGAAAATAGGAATAACCAATAAATAGAGAAGCCAATAAGTAGCAATATTGTATAACCTTCTCTTTCATAAAACCACCAAATCCAACATCCAATCATCGGCATGAAAAATAATAATGAATGCCAAGTTTTGGTTTTCGGAGGTAACAGAACAAAGACTGATTGCTTTTGAAAAAAGTGTATTCTTAAACCCTTTTTATCTGGTAATTGAATTAATTCATTGATTATGTTTTCTACTTTTTTTAGAGGATTATTTTTTAGCATAATCTAATATCTTCTAACAATTCGATTTGTACTTTTAGGTAACCAAGGTTGATAAATCTCATATTGAACTAATTTAGTTTTAGGATAAATTCCAATCTTATTCCAAATTTCAGTACAATCAATTAAGCCGTTTGCCAAATGCACAATTGCATCTACTAAAATATTTTGGGAGTCATTTTTTATTTCGACCTACTTCCTTTTAATGGAAAAACGATTGAAAATACGTTAAGAACAGATTGGTATTTGAGTTTCTCATCAGCGAAATGAGTTTCAATCTGTTTAGTATTTTCAATCGTTTTGGAGCGTTAAGAAAGAAATTGAGTCTTGATTCCCGCACTGCTCGTCGGGCCGATTTTGGTTTTTTTTTATTAAGATAAAAGAACAGAATCGTCTACAACTCCTCCTTCAAAAACAACCCGGTATAACTTCCCTTCACCTTCGCCACTTCCTCAGGAGTTCCCATCGCCACAACCTCACCGCCACGATGTCCACCTTCAGGGCCAATATCAATTACATAATCTGCTACTTTCACGACATCCAAATTATGTTCAATCACCAAAAGCGTATTGCCTTTATCGACCAACTTATTCAGTACTTTAAGTAAGATTTTAATATCCGAAAAGTGCAAACCAGTCGTAGGTTCATCCAAGATGTAAAGCGTATTTCCGGTATCTCGTTTAGATAATTCTTCGGCGAGTTTAACCCGTTGAGCTTCCCCTCCTGACAGCGTTACCGCAGATTGACCGAGTGTGATATAACCCAAACCAACATCTTGAATCGTTTTTACTTTTCGGTAAATCTTTGGGATTTTCTCAAAGAAATCAACTGCTTCATCCACCGTCATTTCCAATACATTAGAAATCGACTTTCCTTTAAATAAAACCTCCAATGTTTCCCGATTATAACGACGACCAAAACAGGTTTCACAGTCGACATAAACATCTGGTAAAAAGTTCATTTCTATCAATCGCTTTCCGCCACCTTGACAGACTTCACAACGTCCACCTTTCACATTAAACGAAAAACGTCCTGGTTTATAACCACGAATCTTCGATTCTGGCAAACCAGAAAATAAAGTCCGAATATGCGTAAATAAACCAGTGTAAGTTGCAGGATTCGAGCGAGGTGTTCGACCGATTGGAGATTGGTCAATATCAATCACTTTATCCACATTGTCGAGACCTTCTAAGGTATCATATTCCAACGGTTTCTTTTTACTTCTGTAAAAGTGCTGACGGAAAATAGGGTAGAGGGTTTCATTGACGAAAGTCGATTTTCCACTTCCCGAAACGCCAGTTACCGCAATAAATTTTCCTAATGGAATTTCAACATCAATTCCTTTTAAATTATTCCCTTTTGCACCTTTTAGAACGATGGTTTTTCCGTTGCCTTCTCGTCGTTTTTCTGGTACTTCGATTTTTACAGATTGATTCAGATAGTTCGCGGTAATCGTATCTTGCGTCAAGAAAGTTTCTGGCTTTCCAGCGGCGACTAATTCTCCACCATGTTTTCCGGCTCCTGGCCCCAAATCAATTAAATAATCGGAAGCCAACATAATATCTCTATCGTGTTCTACGACCAAAACGGTGTTCCCAATTTCCGTTAATTCTCGTAAGGCTTCAATCAATTTTTTATTATCTCGCTGATGTAAACCGATACTCGGCTCATCCAAAATATAAGTAATTCCTGTCAATTGAGAACCGATTTGAGTGGCCAAACGAATTCGTTGTGCTTCGCCGCCCGAAAGGGTTCGAGCAGGTCGATTAAGCGATAAATAATCCAAACCAACGTGCAGCAAAAATTTTACTCGTAATTGTAATTCTTTGATAATATCTTTGGCGATGACACGCTTTCGGTCATCCATTTTCTCTTCCACCGTTTGCATGAATTCATACAAAGCGTTCAAATCCATTAAAGCTAATTCTGCAATGTTTTTCTCTGCAATTTTGAAATGTAAAGACTCTTTCTTTAATCTTGCACCGTGACATTCCGGACATTCTTGAACGGTCATAAAATTTTCTGCCCAATCCCGAATTTTATTGGAAGCCGTATCGCCATACCAACGTTTCAGCATACTGATGATGCCTTCACTGGAAAGGCTATAATTATAGTCCGTTCCACCACCATATTTCACAGAAATCTCAAAGGAATCGCCGCCGCCGTGCAAAATTATTTTTAAGGCTTCTTCAGGGATTTCATTAATTGGTGTTGAAAAAGTAAATTCATATTTTTTAGCAATTGCTCGTAACTGCTTGAAAGTCATATTATCCCGAACTTCTCCAAACGGTGCAATTCCTTGATCATTAATATTTAAATTATCGTCTGGAATAACTTTATCCATATCAACGGCCGTCACTTTCCCCAAACCATTACAATGTGGACAAGCGCCATAAGGCGAGTTGAAAGAGAACGCATTTGGGGAAGGTTCTTCATAAGAAATGCCACCTTCTGCATCCATCAAGGATTTACTATAAGCGTTAGTTTTACCTGTCTCCATATCCAAAAACATGATAAAACCTTTTCCTAATTTCAGAGCCATTTGCAAAGACTGACCAAGTCGTTCTCTGCGGGTTGATTGTACTTTTATTCTATCAATAACGACTTCAATATCATGCGTTTTGTACCTATCGACTTGCATTTTTGGTTCAATCTCTAGTATCTCGCCATCAACCCGAATCTTGGTAAACCCTTGCTTTCGCATCTGTTCAAATAATTCTCGATAATGTCCTTTTCTCGCACGAACTAATGGAGCTAAAAGTGTCGCTTTTTTGCCATCGAAATTATCTAGAATATGATCAATCATTTGCTCTTCGGTGTACTTGACCATTTTCTTTCCGGTGACGTAAGAATATGCATCACCAGCTCGTGCGAATAATAATCGCATGAAATCATAAATTTCGGTAACTGTGCCGACGGTTGAACGGGGATTTCGACCAGTCGTTTTTTGTTCAATCGAAATCACTGGACTCAAACCATGAATATATTCCACATCTGGACGTTCCATTTCACCAATAAACTGTCGAGCATATGACCCAAAAGTTTCCATATAACGACGTTGACCTTCCGCATAAATGGTGTCAAATGCCAAAGACGACTTTCCACTTCCACTAATTCCGGTAATTACAACTAACTGATTTCGAGGTATTTTGACACTGACATTTTTTAAATTGTGTACTCTTGCTCCAATAACTTCGATGTGTTCTAACTCTTTTATGATTTCGTTTGGCATGGCTTTATTCTCCTAAAAAGTATATTTTATCCTGTTTTTCAGGACAGAATTTGCAGGTTTCTTATTAATAGCTTATTGTGAAATTACTTTTAAACAAACCGCGAAGATAAGGAAAGGTTTTAGGAATTGGTAAGGAAAATAATTTTTGGTTTTACTTAGACGGAAGTATTTCTTGAAGGGAATTATTATTAAATGAAGATGAATTTGAGATGTGCTTCTTTCGCAATTGTTTTTAGGAGTAGATGATTTAACTGTCGAAAAGTGTGGAAACGGTAACGGCAGATAAAGACAGCAGTTACTGAAATTGTAATTAATACTTTTATCAAAAAAAAGCTGCTCAATCGAGCAGCTCTGGTCATATCTGAAATTATATTTTGTTTAATCTGAAATTAATTATAAATTAAGCAGTAAGACCTTGTTGAAGTTTAAGCACGTCGGTTGGGTTTTGACAAATAATCGCTTTATTACCGCTTACGACAATCGGTGCTTTAATCAAATATGGTGCGTTTCTTAGAATATTAAACCAGTCTTCAGTGTCAAATTCTCTACCTCGAAGATTATTTTGGTAGTAAGGGTGTGCCTTGTTAATTAATTCTTTAGGATGCACATCCAACATCGTTATTAGTCGATGCCACATTGTAGTGGTTATTGTACTTCTTTCGAATTCGTACGTGATTACGTTACCGCTTAATCCCTGTGCAATTGCTAGGGTTTTTCTATCCGTTGTTGAATTTGGATTGTAAAAAATTAAAATTTCAGATTTATGTACTTTCATGGTACTTCGATTTTTTTTTGTAAAAAAATAAATATATCAGCTGACTAACACACAATATATGAAAAATAATTCAAATAATCAATTTATAATTTACATAAATCTATTTATGCAAAATAATATTTTACACAGGTTAAATTTTAGCGAATTTTATTAAATGCAATATTATCGATTTCAAATCTGTTTAATACATTGTTCAAAACAAACTTATTTATAAGCATATTCAATTGGTACACTTTTAGAAAATAGAAAAGCGGTTTAGTTTATCAGCCAAACTGCTACATTATAACCTCGTTGTTAAAGTTATCAGGATTGAATATCCTACGAATATTAAGGATAGAAAAAGATAGCATATTCAATTAACTAACTTACTATGACGAGTTTTATTTAAGTTAAAATAAAATGTATAATACTATGAAAAGCAATGATTTAATTAGATTTATGTTATTTTTGTCGCTTACTTTTTTAATTACAAGTTGTGGTGCTTTACGTAATACAAGCTCGGGAGGTAATATAAAAAAAGTAGATGCTATAACCGTAAAAAGAAATAATTTAGCGAAAAGCAGTAAGAAATATATTGGTGTAAAATATAAATATGCGGGGAAAGATCCGAAAGGTTTTGACTGTTCTGGTTTCACGAGTTATGTAATGAAATCAGAAGGTGTAACCATTTCTTCCAGCTCAAAAGCTCAGGCAGTACAAGGAAAATCTGTACCTATAAATAAAGTGAAACCTGGTGATTTGATTTTTTTCGGCAAACGAGGAAAGGTAACGCACGTTGCGATGGTAATTTCTAATACTTCAGAAGGAATTACGGTGATTCATAGTACGAGTTCAAAAGGTGTTATGGTTCAAAATATTTCGATTTCAAATTACTGGAAACCTAAAATTTTATTTGCGAGAGATATTTTGGGTTAGTTCCCAAGTTCTGAGGTGGCAAGATTTGAAAAAAAAACATGTTAAACCCTGCCTGTGTAGAAAGGGTTTAATAATATAATAGTTTTGCAACATGAATTTCATATCGTACAAACAGACAAAAAAATGAAAATATATCATAACACTAGATGTGCTAAAA
>CAWVWD010000297.1:0-5866 GCA_963933585.1 uncultured Saprospiraceae bacterium | reverse complement strand
TGTTATATCATCTAAAAGTATTTGTATTAAATATTGTGTAACAAAGTTATCAAAACCCGCTTTTGTTCCATCGAAATATCGTTTTTGTTGGTTCTTATTTCGCCAAAATGTAAGTAACAAAAACTTTCGAAATCCTTCTACTCGAAGCGTTTTAAACCACTTTTTTATCTGTTTGGGCTGTCTAACTTGATAATATGATTTCGGCAATAATCGCTCTGTCGGAAATGCGAAACCTACGAAAGCGAATATTCCCGTAACAAACATATTAATTATCCAACCGACAAAAATTAATGAACCCCAATACTGAGTTTCTAAATTATGAATTTGAGTGATTAAAAGATATGATTGCCAAATCAAAAAAATGGATGCTATTGATAGGAATATTTTTTTCATGGTTAGACAGCTTTTTTTATCAAAATACTATGGAATAGTTTTTTACTTTTCAAGTGCTTGCAAAAACTGTGGTATATCTTCCAATAACATCTCTTTTGAATATTTCATTTCATCATCTAAATAATAAATTAAAGCATCGCAAGCATCAATTAAAGCAACTGAAATTAAAGCAATACTTGCTCCTGCTGTAAAATCTGCTCCCCAAACAAACGAAATCACAATATCTTCATCAGATAAAATCTTGCTTAATGAATTCACATTCATTTGCTATTTCTGATACTTCATCAATATATATTTCAAAGAAAGTTTCATTAGCATTTATAGCGCATTTTAAACCATCTTCTTTAAGTAGATTTTCAAAATCACCAATAATTTGAAAGTCGAATCCAAGTTTTTGAATATCATTTTCGATTTTCGCTCTTTTGGGAAGGTTTGATTTTTTTAATAAAGCAATTTGAGTCATTGACATATTTTAATTATTTTATTTTCGGTTCGAAAATCCGTGTCGGTTTTGAAAACCGACACGGATTAATACGTTTACAACAACGACTCAATATAAGCCATACACAAGTCAACCGTCGCCTCAATTCCCTCTTTGTGCGTCCGTTCCGTTCCGTGTGAAGCCGAAACTCCGGGTCCAATTAACGCCACTCGAAAATCCAAACCTGCTCGCAAAGCGGCAGAACCGTCTGAACCATAAAATGGATAAATATCTACCGCATGAGGAATATTTTTGGATTTCGCCAGTTGCGTTAATTGCTTTCGCATCGGATAATCATAGGGGCCTGTGCTGTCTTTGGCACAAATCGAGCAAGCAGTTTCTTTTCCATCCAAACCATCGCCCAAAACACCCATATCGATAACTAATAACTCTTCAATTGTATCTGAATAACCAACCGTTCCGCCGTGTCCAACTTCTTCATAATTCGAGAAAAATAATTCCACAGGAACATCCCAACCTTTTGCCTTTACACGTTTTGCAATTTCAAATAAAACATAACAACCTGCTTTATTATCCATAAATCGGGACTTCACAAAACCACTTGTTGTTTCTACATAATTTGGTTCAAAACAAATAAAATCACCAATAGAAATCCCTAATTCCTTGATAGATTTGTCATCATAAACCGTTTCATCCAAACGAATATGCATCCCTTTTTCACTTCGGTTTGTCGAACCGATTTCTCGATTCGCATGTGCCGCAGGATTATTTAATAAAAGTGTTCCTGTGAATATTTCTCCGTCTAAAGTATAAATTCGACAATAGCCACCTTCAAAACCATTAAGGTTCAAGCCCCCAACTTTTGAAAGTTGCAATGTTCCATTTGAATTTATTTTGGAAACGATACCGCCTAATGTATCTAAATGTGCAGCAATCGCTAACTTTGGCGATTTACTTAATGCACAAGTAATTGCACGTTTATTGGTATATTTTGGTTGCCAACCATATTCTGTTAACAGATTAAAACAGTAATCTTCCGCGTTATGTGTGAAGCCTGTGGGTGAGTCGATATTTATTAAATCCTCTAACGTTTGGTACATGATTATTTTTATTAATAAAAAATTGACACAATATAATAAGATTAAAGGATTGAAATTCGTTTTTTATATGTAGCGTAAAGACCTTATTGGTTTTTAAAACCCACAAGGTTTCGGGACAGGCTCTATAAAGTCTGGTAATCAACTAATAATCGAAAGTATAAATAATGATATTTTAACAAATTATTTTTATTGGAATGGCATAATATTCGTCAAAGTTAAAGGAGAAATATAGTACACTTCTTTATTCAATTATAAAAGCATCAAAAACTATGAAACACTTATTTATCGTCCTCATAATCAGCCTTATAGGTTCGGCAGTTAATGGACAAGTTACAGAGATTACGCCTGAATTAAGTACATCGATTTTGGAAGCCATTTATCAAGAAAGTGAAAAAGAAGCTTTTTTACCGAAAGGTGCAAAAATTGATAAAATTACAATGGAAGATGGTAAAGCAAATATTTACTTTTTATTTCCATTCAAATTTTTAAAATATTTAGACGATGAACAATTTGATGAGATTACGGAATTAATTGTTCCTTTTTTCACAGAATTGAATGCTTCTGAATATTACTTTTTCGCAAAAGACACGAATGGAGATTATCAACCCTTAGGAGATTTTTTGCCAAGTTTTACTATTCCAGAAGAATATAATATGACAGAGAAAAGTGTTGGAGATAGAGACGTTAATTTATACTCTAATACTTCCAGCAGAAATGCAATGCCTCCAAGTCTTTTACCAAAAGCTAAAAATGGTGCATTGGAAAATAAAACGATTTGGGTAAGTGCCGGTCACGGATGGCGTTGGCACAAAGGCGACTGGAGAACACAACGGACGAATGCAAATGGCATCGTTGAAGATTTTGGAAATATCGAAGCCGTAAATTATTATTTATTAAAATATTTAGAAAATGCTGGTGCGAATGTTTGGACGGTTCGAGAGCGAGATATGAATACGAATGAAATCATCGTAGATGACGAAAACACAGGATTTTCCACGACCGGAAAATGGTCAAAAAGTTCTGCAATTGGTCACAATAAAAACTACGAATACATTTATACAAAGGCCGAAGAAAGTGGTCGTGCGATATTTACACCAACGGTTCAAGAATCTGGTTATTACTGGGTTTCTGTCTTTTATAGAAATGGAAATAATCGTTGTCAGGATACCCGTTACCACGTTTATCATGCTGGTGGCGAGTCGGTTGTAAGTATTAATCAAGAAGTTCACGGAATGACTTGGGTTTATTTGGGGCAATATTACTTTGAAAAAGGCACGCAAGGTCGTGTAGAATTGTCTGATAAATCATCTGATGTTGGTCAGGCGATTATTGCGGACGCCGTACGTTTTGGTGGTGGAATGGGAACAATTACGGGCGGCGGAAACGTCAGCGGAAAACCTCGTTACGAAGAAGCAGCTACCTATTATACACAATATCAAGGATTTAATAGTCGTGATGGAGACGTCGCAGTTCGCCCAGAATACGCAGAATGGGAATTGGCAAAAGGAACGGAAGAAGAACAAAAAAGTGCGATTTACGTCTCTTGGCACACGAATGCTGGTGGCGGAAAAGGAACAGGAACAGAGTCTTTTATTTATAATCGTGGCGCAACTTCCGGAAGTCTTGAATTGACGAATGCAATTCATAAAGAGTTGGTTGGGGATATTCGAGCAGAATATGATGATGAATGGAAAGATAGAGGCGTAAAAAAAGCAAATTTTGGTGAATTGCGTCGTTTGAGGACAATTCCTGGAGCTTTGATAGAAATTGGTTTCCATGATAATGAAGTAGATGCAGAGGCGATTCTAACGCCTGAATTTAGAAACTTGAGTGCAAGAGCCGTTTATCAAGGAATTGTCCGTTATTATGCGAATCAAGCTGGCATTGCTGCCGTATTTTTACCGGAATCACCAACGCATTTGATGGCACAAAACCAAGGTAATAATCAAATAAAGTTGACTTGGCAAGCACCTCTTATTACCCCCGCAGGCGGACATGCAGCGACTGGTTACAAAGTTTATATGTCTAAACATGGAAAAGGTTTTGCAGACGGAATAGCCGTGAATGGTAATGTTCATACGATTTCTAATTTAGAACCAGAAACAACTTATTACTTCAAGGTCACCGCAACAAATGCTGGTGGAGAATCTTTTGCGACAACCGTAATTGCCGCAAGGACGCCAAAAGATGGCAGTTCAAAAGTAGCGTTTTTGTTGGTTGATGGTTTTGATAGATTAGATAGATATGCAGCGATTCGCCAAAATGATGGTAAATATTTAGGATTCACCAAACGCCTTCTAATTGATAGAATGAATCGTTATGATTATTCCGTAGAATATGCGAAAGGTTTGGAGGCTGCAAATGTAAGTTTCGATGGTACGTCAAATGAATCCGTTCAAGATTTAAGAATTACATTAAAACCATATCAAGGTGTTTGCTGGTTTTTGGGGGAAGAATCTACTGCCGATGCTTCCTTAGATGTTAATGAACGAACGATTATCAGACGCTACTTAGATGGCGGCGGCGGATTGATTATTTCTGGTTCAGAACACGCTTTTGAAATGGCACGTTCGAGTGGTACCGCTCCTTGGTTTTTTCAAAAATATTTGAAAGCTCAATATGCTGGTGATGATGCTCAAACGTATAATTTTGCTGCGGTTTCAGGTAGTTTTATGAATGGAATAAAAGGATCATTTGACAATAGCGAAAATGGTTATTTTGATGTTGATTATCCAGACCAATTACGACCTGTCGGCGGTGCAAAAGCAATTTTAACTTACAGCGGTGGAAAAGGCGGAATAGCGGGTATTGCTTATAATGGCCGTGATTTTAAAGTCGTAAATTACGGTTTCCCATTGGAAACGGTCACGGATGAATCTGTACGAAATGAGTTAATCGTTAGGTCGGTGAAATTTATATTAGGACAAGGAACGGTTTCTCCGGTTCGAGACTAATTTTTAATTAAGAATTAGAAATCACTTTTTTCGGGACAAATTGTAGAATTAGTAATAAAGGCACTTTATCAGAATTGATAAAGTGCCTTTGTATTTTTAATCCTATAAATATTCTTGAGTTCTAATTATACAATCCCTTCTTTTCGTAATCGTGCGAAATCTTTGGCGAAGTACGTTAAGATTCCGTCTGCTCCTGCACGCTTCATACTGAGTAGCATTTCTGGCATTGCTTGTTCGTAATTTAGCCATCCATTTTGACAAGCGGCTTTTAGCATCGCATATTCACCGCTGACGTTATAAGCGGTAATTGGTAAATCAAAATTTTCTTTTAACATGTGAATAATATCCAAGTAACACAACGCTGGCTTTACCATCAAAAAGTCCGCACCTTCAGCAGCATCCATTGCTGCTTGCCGCAATGCTTCCATTTTATTCGCTGGATTCATTTGATAGGTTTTCTTATCACCAGATTTTGGAGCAGAACCTAAAGCATCCCGAAAAGGACCGTAATATGCACTAGCATATTTTGCAGTATAAGACATGATTCCAACATCTATAAAACCTGCCTCATCCAATTGTGCACGCATAAACCCAACTCGTCCATCCATCATATCCGAAGGGCCGAGAATATCAAATCCTGCTTCTGCCTGAGCAACTGACATTTTACCCAAAATCGGTAACGTCACGTCATTCAAAATCTTTCCATTTTCATCCACGAATCCATCATGTCCATCCGAACTATAAGGATCCATAGCGACATCACTCATCAGCATAATATGAGGAAATCGTTTTTTAATTTCCGTAGCTGCTTTAAGATAAAAGTTATCTGAACGGTAGCTATAAGATGCTATTTTATCTTTCAAAGAATCATCTACTGCTGGAAATAACACAAATGATTCAATTCCCAATTCCACACTTTCCTCTATTTCTTTAAGCAAAGTATCAAGGGAATAACGATAAATATCTGGTAAAGATGG
>CAWVWD010000296.1:0-5878 GCA_963933585.1 uncultured Saprospiraceae bacterium | reverse complement strand
CCCATCAAAATTAAGATTCGAGAGGTTCGATAATGCTCATCTAAGAATCCGTAAACGGCTGCCAAAAGAATTGTTCCGATAAAAACACCTCGACTTATTTTTCCCCATTGTTTGCGATTATCATAACCGCCGCTATAATAAATTGCGGTTAACCAAATGATTGTGTAAAGTGGAATATTGAAATAATTAAAATAATCGGGATAATAATTTGAATCATCATAGAATCGAACTTCCCAAAAATCTTTTAAAACAATCATTCCCAAGATAATCAAAATTGCATCAAAGAGTGGTGCTAATGCCCGATCAAAAAAGTTTGTTACTAAGGTCAAAAAAGCACGCAGATAAATAGCGACTTGTAACATAAAAACATACAATTTCGCTTGATCACCATGAAAGTGTTTTTTGGCAAAAATTATCATTGCGTTATAGAACGTTCGCACATAATTCAAACTTCCTTTTTTGGTACTTTCTCCTTTATAATGAATAATCGTCGTATCTGCGAAATAATAGTTTTTGTAACCCGCTTGCACGATTCTATAGGACAAATCAATGTCTTCGCCATACATAAAAAAGTCTTCATCCAACAGACCAACTTCATCCAGAACGGATTTTCGCATCAACATAAAAGCACCCGAAAGTACTTCGATTTCGTGTGTTTCGTCTTTATCCAAAAAGCCTAAATGATATTGATTGAATTTTGGTGATTTCGGAAACATTCGGGATAAACCAGCCGTTTTGCAGAACGCAACCCAAGGCGAAGGAAATCCTCGTTTGGATTCGGGCAGAAATTCTCCAGAGCCATCAATCATTTTCACCCCCAAGCCACCGGCTTTCGGATGTTTATCCATAAAATCAACTACTTTGGAAAAAGTCGCTTCTTCTACAACGGTATCCGGATTTAATAATAAAACATATTCACCTTTTGAAATTCGAATCGCTTGATTATTGGCAATTGAAAAACCGGTATTTTCTTTATTGGCAATCAATTTTACTTCCGGGAATTTTTCTCGAACCATTGCCACCGAGTCATCGACCGAATTATTATCCACTACAAATACTTCCACAGCATTACCATCCAGTAAGTCCTTTGTCGCCCGACGAACGGAATACAAAACCTGTTCTAAAAAGTATTTAACATTATAATTGACAATAATAACGGATAATTTCATCTGAATAGTAATTCGTTTTGCTTGAAGAGATATTAATCACAAATTTAATTATTCAAACGGATAGTAATGGAAAGTATGACTAAAAGTAAAATTTAAATTTTCAAAATAATCAATCGTCAGGATTCAAATCCATGATTTCATTACTCATTATTCAATAATTACTCCGAATTTTTCCTTTTAATTCAAAGTAATCTTTCAAAGTGATTTAAATACTTCCCAAATTCCCTGCACTTTATCGACAGCATAATTTGAGGTTATTGTAAGTCAATTCAAAAAAAAGCTTTTACATTCCTTATTTCTAAGAGTTCTATAATATAATTTTCAAGAATGATTTTCAGGTTTCTTCGTTTGATTCAAATTCATACTTGTTTTATATCGCAAGTGCGTAAATTTACAATGATTATTATTTAATAATAGAGATATTAAAAATTATGACTTTAAAAGAAACGCAAGAAACCGTTGATAAGTGGATCAACACGGTTGGTATTCGATATTATAACGAGTTGACAAATACGGCTATTTTAACGGAAGAAGTCGGAGAGGTTGCTCGATTGATGGCTCGAATATATGGCGAACAATCATTCAAACGAAAAGAGGATGAAGCGTCGGCAATGGATGATTTGGCGGATGAAATGGCGGATGTTTTATTCGTTTTGGTCTGTTTGGCGAATCAAACAGGCGTTGATTTGACAGATGCTTTGGTGAAAAACTTAGAAAAGAAATCTATTCGAGATGCGAAACGTCATGCAGAAAATGAGAAATTGAAGTAAAGTCGTTTGTATTCATCAGAAACCGTGTCGATTTTGAAAACAGACACGGTTTAATTTCTTAACGTTTAAATACTATATTCCTCCTTCTTCAATCGCTTTTGGCTCACCGATTTCGTTCGCTTCTTCTTTGAAATCTTTTACTTTTGGCAAATCCTTTAATGATTTAATACCGAAGTAATCCATGAATTTTGGGCTTGTTGCATAAAGTAAAGGACGACCAGGTCTTTCGCTTCGCCCGATAATCGTGACCAATTCTTTTTCCAATAGTTTTTGAATAGAATAATCACTATTCACACCACGGATTTGTTCGACTTCGACTTTTGTCACCGGTTGCTTATAGGCGACAATCGATAAAGTTTCTAAAGCCGCTTTACTTAATCGTTTTTTCGTTCTTTGTTTTAAATACGTTCCGATGGTATCGTGGTAATCATTTTTGGTCATAAACTGATAACCGCCGCTTATTTCGACAACTGTAAATGCAAAGTTTTCATTTGCATATTTTGCCTTTAAGGTTACAATCAAATCCTCGATATCTGAACTTTCAATCTTTTGTTCAAATCGTTCTTCCAAGACCGATTTAATCTCTCTACGAGAAATCGCTTGTTCAGATATAAAAATCAGTGCTTCTATATGTGGTAGTAAATGTTCCATTGAATTACTTTTTCTTCTTTTTACGCATTTTCTTTGGAAACAAATTCGAACTCGATTTCGATTTTTTAAATGAACCATCACTTCGAGTTTCCGTATGAACATTCTCGTAAGCAGGGCATTTCGCTTTCCGGTTAAAGAGTCCACAAGAAGTTAGGGAAACTGTTAAACCAAGAATTAATATTATTATTAAATACTTTTTCATAGCCTCTTTTTTTATTTTTTAACAAATATACAGAATAATTAAGAACCTTATTACAACATAATCTTGTGCAAATTTGAGACTGAAACCACCAATATTTGGTTGAAATCTGTTTTTATTGTAAAATAATTACCTAAAAAATAGATAAATGATGCTGTATCCTTTGGTATTGTTTGGTTTTTTGTAAAAAGCGTCTAAATTTGTGTCGACTCTTTTATAAAGAAATTAATTATAATTCAAACATTTTAAATCAATTCATATGAATAAGGGAGATTTAATAAATAAGATTGCGGAAGACGCAAGTTTAACTAAAACTCAAGCTACTGATGCTTTGAATGCGGTCCTTAATGCTGTGACAGATTCATTAAAGTCAGGTAACAAAGTAACCTTAGTTGGTTTTGGTACGTTTTCACTTTCTTACCGTGCGGCTCGTACAGGTAGAAACCCTCGTCAACCAAATCAAACTATCGACATACCTGCAAAGGTTGTTGCTAAGTTCAAGCCAGGAAAAGAATTATCTTC
The DNA here is from genome assembly GCA_963933585.1 of uncultured Saprospiraceae bacterium. Classification (GTDB taxonomy): domain Bacteria; phylum Bacteroidota; class Bacteroidia; order Chitinophagales; family Saprospiraceae; genus CAWVWD01. Next base: position 2,567 of record CAWVWD010000296.1, on the reverse strand, counting down.
TGCTGTAGATACTGATGAGTTGAAAAGCAGTATGAGTAGCTAAGAATACCTTTTACAGGAATTCTTATCATAACAAATGGGCTTTTATCGTAATGATAAAAGCCCGTTTTTTTTATGTTTTATTATAAGGAACCCCGAGATTTCGAGACGAGTCATCGGTTCTATCGAAAATTAGCTTGAATAGCTGCGGCAATCTCTTCAAATACTTCTCTTGAAAGCTCAAGCGGTTGCTTCTTAAAGTTCACATCACTCATTTGATTCATCGGAATCAAGTGAATATGAGCGTGAGGAACTTCTAAGCCAAAAACACCAATAGAAATTCGATTGCACACAATCGTTTTTTCAATCGCCGTCCCTACTCTTTTTGCGAAAACCATCATTCCTGCTAACACATCATCCTCTAAGTCGAAAATATAATCTACCTCAACTTTAGGAATAACCAATGTATGCCCTTTCATCAAAGGTCGAATATCCAAGAATGCATAATACTGTTCTGTTTCAGCAACCTTATACGAGGGAATCTCGCCATTAATAATCTTTGTGAAAATGCTTGCCATTTTAAATTAGGTTTTAGAGGTTTAGCGGTTCAGAGATTTGATAGTGTAGCAAATTTATAGGTAAATAATCTATATATCCATAAACCAAAACACCTATAAATATTTACACTTAAAATTACGCATCAAAAGAGATTTCTAAGACTTCAAATTCCATTGAACCTCTTGGAGTTTCTACCATTGCAATATCTCCGGGCTTTTTCCCTAATAATCCCTTTCCAATAGGAGAAGTCACCGAAATCATTTTCTTTTTTAAATCCGCTTCTAATTCTGAAACTAATTGGTAATCAAATACTTTTTTAGTTTTAGTATTTTTAATTTTAACTTTCGTAAAAACGGTAATTTTTGAGGTATCTAAATTGGTGGTATCTAAAACTCTAGCATTTACCATTTTAGCACTTAAGTCACTGATTTTCAATTCTAATAATCCTTGAGCCTCTTTGGCTGCGTCATATTCTGCATTTTCAGATAAATCACCTTTCTCCCGAGCTTCTGCGATAGCCGCTGCTGCTTTACGACGTTCTACGGTCATTAAGTTTTCCAGAACTTGTTTCAACTCCTCTAACTTCCCTTTTGACAAATATTCGTATGCCATAATCGTATTTTTTAATAGACGTTTTTTGAATCGTACTTTTTTTTATAAAATACGTTCTTAATAATTCATAATTATATGATACCGAAATAATTATAGTACCACTTTCTTTCTAAATTTTGACAAGATAGAAGGCATTTTAAAAATACCTTCTATCTAATCTTTTAATGATTTCTAATCATTTATAACCTTAGAATGATTGCTTTGTACTAATAATTCATGTTGATAAAATACAGTTTTCAAAAAACTTGTCCGATGAATAATAATTTTATAAACAATAAAAAACACCTTTATCTATTTTGTAAATAGAATAATTAGGATGCTTTTCCAACAAAATTTAGCTTGAAACTACTAAATGAAAAAGAACGCTTCTAAGTTTTATTAGAAACGTTCTTTTGAATAATTTTTATCGAAAATGTATTTAACTGTTGTCTTGTGTTCTTCGCTAAATTAAGTATTTATTTGCAATTTCTCAAATGTAACATTTGTTTTCCGTGCAAAGTTCGCCCTTTATTTCTAATTATCGTAACTATTTAAGTACAAAAGTATAAAGGTTTAGAGGTGATTTACGTAAATCACCTCTAAACCTTTATACTTTTACAGCTTTTAATACCTTCATAAAAAAAGTGATTATCTAATTATAATAATCAGATAACCACTTAATAAAACTATATTTTAATTTCTATATATTCTATAATCCTAAACGTACACCAATAGAATGCGTTCCTCCCCAAGGGTTAGAAGCACGGTAAGAGTAATCAATACCGAATGTAGTGTCGCCTTTTTTATTCGTTGGTACTTCGATAGAAACACCACCACTTAAACCTGTATAAACAGAAGCATCATTATTACTAATCGCTCCACCTGTTTCGAGACGGTAACCACCACGAAGCATAAACATTTCGTCGAAAGCGTACTCTAATCCACCTCCGATATAATCGCGACCGAAAGAGTTTGAAGTAAAGTTCCCCATTGTAGTCAAACGATTCTTACCGAATAAGAAATCATAAGAACCACCAATGTTTAATAAAGAAGGTAATTCAAACTTAGCAGAACGTTGCTCTAATGTTAGGCTATAATCGCCTTCTGGAGAGTTTCCTGTGAAAGATAAACCTTCCCCACTATAACGCATCTGAGTACCTACATTACGCAAAGAGATACCAAAATGAATATTATCATTTGGTCCAGTTACATATTGAATACCAGCATCTACAGCCATAGCTGTAGCGGATACATCTGAAATGGTCTCAGAAACCAAACGTCCAACGACACCTACTGAAATCTTTTTATCAAACGTATGAGAATACGCTAATCCAAGATTAAAGAATGATGGAGAATATGTTCCGCCCACCCCTTCTGGTTGTGATGTGGTTGTAATTGGAATATCACCAAAGTCAATTGACATTAAGCTAACACCGATT
>CAWVWD010000295.1:0-5880 GCA_963933585.1 uncultured Saprospiraceae bacterium | reverse complement strand
ATGATTTTGTAAAACGGCGTAACGATTATTCAAAGATTCTCGGTGTCGTTGCTTGGAAACGCCCCCAATTAAAAAATCTGCAATAACGATTCCTGTATAAATATTCTTTCGACTTTTTTTCAAAATTTTAATAACCCAATCAATATCTGCACTCAAATTATTTTCGATGTATTTTGGACAAAGTTCACGTCGAGGAATGAATGCTTGATGACAAACGACCATTCCTAATTTCATAGATTTCCAAGTCAGATTTTTGGGTAATTTTCGAGTCGTAATTTCTGTTCTGGTGCCAATCGCTTTTCGATTTTCATCTACCATCATTACTTCACCGTAAAGTACATCCGTTTCCGCATCATATTTTGAGAAAATCTGCTCCAAAACCTTATTATTACGAAACTCATCGCCAGCATTCATAAACAGCACAAAATCACCAGTCGCTAAATCCAAACCTTTATTCATTGCATCATACAAACCGTTGTCTCGTTCAGAGATCCACCTTGAAATTTGATTTTCATATTGTTTAATAATCGCTAAAGTATTATCCTTTGAATTTCCATCTATCACTAAATATTCGATATTCGGATACGTTTGATTCCCGACTGAAAGTATCGTATTTTCCAAAAAATTTTCTCCATTATAAACGACCGTAATTACAGAAATAGTTGGCATCTTTGACTTCATCTTGCAATATTACGGAATACAAATTTCAAGTTCAAAAATAGCTTTAAAATTATATACGCATCCGATGACCATCAAGTGACTTTAAGTCATTTGATGACTAATCTTGTAGATTTCCAAAACAATTTACTATAATTCTACTGTTTCTAGTTAAAGTATTTCAAAAACTAACGAATAAATAAAATTGTATAATACAATGATTTCATTCAAGATTTTAAAAAAATGGTGGTTTTGGCTCATAGCCCTTTTGGTGACCACCTTTATTGCACTTTACCTGATTTTGCAAGTTCGATATAACGATAAGATGTATGCCCGATTAGTAGATGATAATGGTTATCCTTTAGAAATTAAATATCAAGAAATTGACAATCATAAATTACGTTACCTCGAAATGGGGAGAAAAGACAAACCGCTGATTTTTGCAATTCATGGTTCGCCGGGTTCTTCGCTAAGTTGGCAATCTACCTTCAATGACAGTCTTTTAGTAAATAATGTAAATTTTGTAGCGGTTGATCGGTTAGGTTATGGTTTTTCAGATTTTGGAGCACTCGAAACTTCGATAAAAAAAGAAGCTGCATACTTAGCCACTATTCTAAAGAAATATAGAAAGCAGCATCAAACGATTTTAGTTGTCGGTTCATCTTATGGAGGTCCAGTTGCCGCTCGTTTGGCGATGGATTGTCCAGAACTCGTTGATGGTTTGTATTTATTATCTGCATCTGTCGCACCAGGTGAAGAGAAAATATATTCAATCAGCTATTCTGCGGATAAGCGATGGTTAAAATGGCTCGTTCCTACGGCTATTTCTAATGCGAATACGGAAAAGTTAGGACATGAAAAAGAGTTACAAAAAATGGCTGATGATTGGGACAAAATAACGGCAGTTACAACGATTGTTCACGGAGATGCGGATGATTTAATTTACCTTGAAAATGCTCATTTTGCAGAACGAAAATTAGTGCATGCAAAATTGATAAAGAAAATAATACTTCCAGGTGTAGAACATGGTTTGAACTTTTCAGATCCAAAAAAAAATAATCAATTAATGTTAGAGGCTGTCAAACGGACGAAAAAATATCAACAATTATCGTTTTAACATGATGGATTCACTGAGGAAGCCGATAAAAAATAATTATACTATTTAAAAAACAATCTTTAAAAGTTTACTACAATTACCGTTATACTGAACTCATTTTAGTATAACGGCCATTAATTATTAAGAAATCGGCGTATTTCGGCGTCATCGATGTTCTCGGCGAATCTATGACACCAAAATAATTTCTACCTTAGAATCGTCACCTTTTAAATAAGTTCCGGATTGTTTGATAAAAATAAACTTGAAAAATACCTTTCCAAAAAGGTGTATGAGGAAGGCTGAAAAATAATTTCAGCTCTTGTAACAAAGTCGTTTTTTCATTCAAAAAATTAAAAACGGTATGAATATGATTCTTCTTGAATAATTGTGTAAAAATAGGTTTTATCAACCCGCCTTCTCGCTGTAAAATATTAAGAATCAGGGTATCATAGATAGCGAATCGTTTATCAAATAAATTTATATTATAAAATGGTTGATTCTTTTCTTCTAAGTTTAAGACAACTTTCCGGGCAACCTCCTGAATATTATGAAATGCATAACCAGTACTACTTTTTACATCGCCACCAATCGTTCCGATATTCAAAATATGTTTTCCTGCTGCCTTTTCAAATGGCTGATTCGTCATCGGAATGACGCCATACTCCGTTTCCTCAATCTTATAGTTAGGAATTCCTAAAGTTTCAGTAATGTATTCTTTCAAATAAAAATCATAGTCTTCTTGTTCTAAAAGTGTATCTGAAAAAATCGTATATTCCACTAAAGCTTTTCGCTTATTATATGGTAACAGATAAAAGAATCGAGCATTATTATGCTGTTCCGTTCGGAAATCCATTAAGTTCATTTGCTCTGGCTGAAAAGTATCTTCTTCTGTTTCTATAATCCAACCTTTGAAATGTTGCAACTGATGGAAATACTTACCAGATTCTTTTTTAAAATCATCAATATTAAAAATACTATTGAAAATCCAATCTCCTTGATATTCAACATTTTCGACTACGACACTTCCACCTTTTTCTAAGTCATTTATGACGTCCACATTTCCATGAACCCAATCAATATTTTTATTTTGGTGTAAGGCATTTTTTGTAAAATTATAAAAATCAATTCCATGAATCATTTTATATTTAAAAGGGGAAAGGTCAATTCGTTCGTGATAATCTGTACCATAAAAATGAATATCCTGCCAATCTCGAGCTACAATCTCATCAAAAGCCGTTTTCTCATCCGACCAAAAACACCAAGTTCTATCGTCTTCATTCTTTTGATTTTTGTCAATAATCAATATTCGTTTATTCCGTAAATTTTCACTTTGATTAAGATAAAAAGCAAGGCTTAATCCGGCCAGACCTGCACCGGTAATGATGTAATCGTATTTTTTCATAGTAGAATATTATTAGTTCCACAATACAACAAAAGCGAAACACTTTGGTTAAATTTGCACCTTTATTTTTTTATCGAAATGAATAATTGAATACTATAAATTTTGAGTTTACGGGAACTACCGAAAAAGTGGTCGAAACCTTTACACCTATAAACTTTAAACCATAATACCTTTATAAATGAAGCGTCAACTAATATTAGCATCAAAATCACCTCGTCGAAAACAATTATTGGAACAAGCCGGAATTGAATTTAAAATTCAAACTAAACCTGTAGAAGAAACTTATCCTGATGATTTACCAGTTCGTGAAGTTCCCGCTTATTTATCTAAAAAAAAGGCGACAGAATGTGCTGATTTTATTGTTGATAATGAGATTTTGCTAGCCGCAGATAGCGTTGTCATTATAAACGACACAATATATGGAAAACCTAAAGATTCGGAAGATGCTTTCCAAATAATCAAAGCACTTTCGGGAAATATACACGAAGTTATTACCGGCGTAACCTTACTGTCTAAGGATAAAGAGCTCACCTTTTCGGATGTCGCTTATGTGCATTTCATGGAATTAACGGATGATGAAATCAAATACTATGTCGATCACTATAAACCTTTTGATAAAGCTGGGGCCTATGCGATTCAAGAGTGGATTGGCTTAACCAAGATTTCTAAAATTGACGGTAGCTATTATAATATCATGGGTTTACCGATTCATCGAGTTTATGAAGAATTACAGAAATTTTGAAATGTAAAACTTTGAGGTAGGAAATTAGAAACAAAACCTCCTATCTCACGTCTCATATCTATTCACAATTAAAGAACGTTAAATTCTTGTTTAACTTATACACAATTTACAACTTTGTTACAAAGTAATACTAAAGCCTTATAATTCTATGAGAAAGTTATTATTAATCGGATGCTTATTCTTCAGCTTTTCCATTATATCCAATGCACAAGTTTACATGAACCCAACTTATGGTGCAAAGTCATTAAAAGAAGTTGAAATCACTAAGATAGAGATTACCGATAGATATACAATCGTTCATTTTTATTTCGATTCAAAGGATGCTTATCCAGTTGGAGGATGGATTGCATTAAGTAAAAATATGTATATCAAAAATGCAAAAACGCATAAAAAACATTATCTAATCAAAGCGAGTAATATTCCGACTTTACCAAAAAGATTAGACTTTTCCGGACCTTATACTCGTCGATTCAAAGCTTATTTTCCGCCAATAAGTCCTGCAACAGAGACTTTACACATTATTGAAGAAGCAACAAATGGATTTAATTTTTATAAAATTAAACTTAAGCCAATTGCTTATTTTACTACTAAACTAACACAAAACTTGTGCTAAAAAAATAGGCAAAAGATACTATTAAAATTAAGTAGGAAGACATTTCGAAAATGTCTTCCTATTTTTTATCCTATAAGTCTTTAATTGAAATTCCGTTCTTTAGATAAATACCTAGATATATTCGAAACTAAAAGAAGTAGGGATTCATTAGTCGTTTTATCCATTTTTCATTGCCGCAATAACCAAAATAAATTCATTACATCACGTCAGTTATTCGTCATAATTAATGTTTCTATTACTGTATTTCAAGTAATTACCAAAATATACTAACATATTAATACGCACATTAATGGTATTAATAAAAATAAATTTTAAATTTGTGATTTTGGTATCAACCCATCTTTTTGCTTCTAAAATTTCTAAATAATGGCATTATCCAGACGTAATTTTTTGAACACCTCAATTTTGGGCGGTATGACTCTGTTTTTGGGTTGTAAAGAAGAATCTAGCACTAACATCAACACAGAAAAGAAGAAGTCATTTCCAATGACTATCTCGACGTGGAATCATGGTTTAATTGCCAATGAGGAAGCAATGGGAATTCTGACATCTGGCGGACGAGCATTAGATGCGGTCGAAGCTGGTGTAAAAACTGCAGAAGCTGATGCGGAAGGACATTCCGTTGGAATCGGTGGATTACCAGATCGAGATGGATATGTAACTTTGGATGCATGTATCATGGATGAAAAAGGAAATGCAGGTTCTGTCTGCTTTCTGGAAGATATTATACATCCGATTTCTGTCGCAAGAAAAGTAATGGAAGAAACGCCTCACGTTATGTTAGTAGGTGACGGTGCCTTGCAATTCGCTTTATCGCAAGGCTTTAAACGAGAAAAATTACTGACCGAAAAGTCTGAAAAATCTTGGAAAAAGTGGTTAGAAAAATCGAAATACGAACCAATTATTAATATAGAAAATCACGATACAATCAGTCAAATTGCGATTGATTCTGAAGGAAATATTTCCGGTGCTTGTACGACAAGTGGTTTAGCTTATAAACTTCATGGACGAGTTGGCGATTCTCCAATTATTGGTGCAGGGCTTTTTGTAGACAATGAAGTTGGTGGCGCTTGTGCAACAGGATTAGGCGAAGCTGTTTTGAAGACATTGGGAAGCTTTCTAATTGTCGAATTGATGAGAAATGGAATGACTCCACAGGAAGCTTGTGAAGAAGCGATTAACAGAATTGTGCGAAAGCAAGATTATGCGAATTTTCAAATCGGTTATTTAGCAGTTGATAAAAATGGAAATTATGGCGCTTATGCCATTCATCCAGGTTTTAACTTCGCGGTGGCTTATGATGGCAAAAATGAGTTAATTGATGCACCTTCTTATGTGAAGAAGAAAGTAGATTAATGATCATATACAAA
>CAWVWD010000294.1:0-5899 GCA_963933585.1 uncultured Saprospiraceae bacterium | reverse complement strand
TCCTTCTTTTCCATTAGTTCCGAAATATCGACATCGCCCAAGCCGACATAATGTGCTAAATGATTAAAAATCGTATTTGCTGTCAACGTTCGTTCTTCGGCAATTTCGTCGACCGTTTTGCCATCATCGAACATTTCTAAGGTAACCTCTTTCGTTGGTCTTTTCTTTGTTTTTGTTGGGTTTTTCGAAAATGGAATCTTCATCGTATTCGTCATCAAACCACGACTAACCGAATAGGCCTCAATCATATCAATCAATGTTTCACCATACATTTTTAGTTTTATCTCCCCAATTCCGCTAATCTTTTTGAGGTTCTTTTTCGTCGTGGGCAAGAACTTAACTAACTCCTGCAAACTTCGCATTGGCAACACTTCATAATCTGAATTGCTATTGATTGCCGCTGTTTCTTCTCGCCATTGTAGCAGTTGAGCGTAAAGCTGTGGATGTTCAACGTCAGACGGAACTTTATTCAATTTTTTCGCTGTTTTTTGTTGGCGTTTGTATTGATTGAAATCAATATCTGCATTCGCCTTTGCCTTAATATATGCTTGAACATCGAAGCCTTCTTTGGCAATTTTAAAGGCTGCATTTTTAACAAAAATCGCTTTTTCAATCGCTTCTAAACCATCAAGTGTCTTACCTTTTACGGATTTATTATCTGTAATTACAGCGATATTTTTCAGCATTGGCAATAACTCTTTTTCCAATTTAGCCGAAAAATAAATACTCGCTTTATTTAACCTTTCTAACAATACTTCATGTTCTTCTGGCAAAGCATTTTGTCTAAAATAATTTTCCAACGGACGCAAGAATTTTCGTGCGATTTCGAAAACTTCGACTTCTGATTTTTCAGTAAAAGCCTTAAAATCAGGCATTGGCGAATTGGTATAAATTCGGTCATTTTCCATCAAGGTTTTACTCATAATTCTTGATGTTCTTTCAAATTCCGTGAAGCTGAATAGTTCCCGAATCAGTTCTTGTTGATACGTTTGTTTGGATACTTCTAAGTCCGCTTCTGTCGGTTCTTCCTTTTCTGCTTTCGCCGAATATCGCTGTACAACGCTATCCGTTTTTACACTCGAAGAACCAATTTTCGACATTAAAACGATGCCTTCAAAACTCGTACATCGACTCAACGCCACATAAACTTGACCATGAGCAAAAGCTGATTTTGCATCAATAATCGCTCGTTCAAACGTTAAACCTTGGCTTTTATGAATTGTAATTGCCCAAGCTAATTTTAGCGGATATTGCGTAAAGGTCCCCAATTCCTCCTCCTTCACTTCCTTCGTATCTTCGTCTAAATTATATTTTATATTGTTCCAATCCACCGCTCGGACGCTAATCACATCCGATTCATTTGGACATTTTACCAGAATTTCCTCATCTTTTATCTCCTCAACTTGTCCGATTTTTCCATTATAATACAGCTTATCACCCGAAATGTCATTCTTAACAAAAACCACTTGAGCACCGACTTTCAACTCCAAAGATTCTAAAGTCGGAAAAGTATGCTGTGGGAAATTTCCTTTAATTGTTGCTTTAAATCGATGTTTCGATGTCTTTAAAGCTAATAATCGGGTATCATTTATAGTATTCGCGGTTGCATTGTGGGAAGTTAGGGTGATATAACCTTCTTCGTCTTTTGGTTGAAAATTCGGAATATAACGACTATTCAATTGGTCAAAAACCGTTTGATCCATCTGATTATTTCGAACTTTATTCAATAAGTCAATAAACGTTCTATCCGATTGTCGGTAAATATGTTTAAGCTGAATCGTAATTGTATGCGTCTGTTGTAACGCCAAACTTCCGAAAAAGTAAGGCGTACTATAATATTGTCGAATCATTTGCCATTCATCCGGTTTCACAACGGGCGGCAATTGATGTAAATCGCCAATCATCAATAACTGAACGCCACCAAATGCTTTATCTCGATCTTTATACTTTCGTAAAACGTCATCAATCGCATCCAACAAATCTGCTCGAACCATACTAATTTCATCAATCACTAATAAGTCCAAACTACGAATCAGTGCAATTTTTTCCCGAGAGAACTTTCGTTGCTGTTCCAATGCTTTACTGCCGGGCACAAATGCACCAAATGGCAACTGAAATAAGGAATGAATCGTCATTCCTTTTGCATTTATCGCCGCAACACCTGTCGGAGCAACGACCGCCATTCGTTTAATACTTTCTCGCTTAATTCGATGTAGAAAAGTAGTTTTACCCGTTCCAGCCTTTCCCGTGAGAAAAATGTTTGTATTTGTATGTTTTAGGTATTGATATGCTAATTCTATCTGTGGATTAAGGATATCGGACATTAGTATTATGATTTTTTTGATGATAAAGTGTAACAAATATAGTTATTTTTTTGTGGGAACACCGAATTATCAAAAGAAACGATGCGATCAAATTTTAGAGTTTTTTTGTACTTTTACAAGAAATTGAATCTCAAAAATTAAAATAATTTTCTATTCCTATAAATCATATCGATGAATCCATCTAGAACAAATACAACACTTTTATCCGTCATTACGGCATTCGCTGCAATGACGAAACAGCTACACGATTATTCCACAGGTTTTCGCCAAACTTTCACCAAAACATTCTCATTATTTCTCGCCACAATCACCGCTGAATTGTCGCCAATTTCCATCATTTTCATCGCTCGGATTTCACCTGAAAGTGTCCAACCACTTTTTCGAGGTTCGATATTTTTGAAATTCCCTTTTCCGTCGCCTTGTAAGTAGTTTCCGTAACTCGCATCGTAGCGACCAATTTTAGGAATTACGCCATAAAAGTTGCCACCTAAAATAACATCTTGGTTGCCGTCGCCATCAAAATCTTGGATGAGGATGCTTTCTGTGGGTGCGAATTGTGCTTCGATTGGTAAAGCGTGAATAATAAAATTTCCGCGATCGTTTTCTATCCAAACCGTTCGTAATTCATTTGCGGTCAATTTTTTAGCTTTCGCCAATATTGATTTATCGAAAACACTTTCGATTTGACTTTGGGCATATTTATCGTATTTCAAATAGGTTTTTCGCTTTGAAGCAACTTGCGAAATCAATTCGTCTTGTGATGCAAAAGGATAGGATTTTCCGCCATTATAATAACAAAGTATATGTTCCAAACTACCATTCGCATCAAAATCGTGAACGTACATTTCCAATGGCCTTTCCACACTTGCGGTCAAATCACAATTCAAACCATGATTACCTACCACAAAATCCAAATCGCCATCATTATCCAAATCCGCTGTTTTTATCGTGTTCCACCAACCTTCTGAATTGGGAATTAATAATGGTGAATCGACAATTTGACCATTTTTGTTTTCATAAATTGTAATCGCCATAAACTCGCCGACGATGATTAAATCATCATCTTTATCATTGTCATAATCTACCCAAATTGCATCGGTCACCATTCCGATTTCTTGAAATTGTGCGGATTTTAAAGGCATAAATTGCCCTTTTCCGACCTGTCCCGAAATCTCGGAATTATTGATTAATAAAGTCGAACTTGGCGAAATTCCGTATTTTCCAGTAATTACTCGGTTGCCAATAAATAAATCCATGTCGCCATCTTTATCAAAATCATTTGCACGAACACACGAACCATTTCCATTGGAATAAATCTCGTTTGGTGATTTTGTAAAGTTGCCTTTTCCGTCATTGAGGTATAATCTATCCGTCAAAGCGGCTGCACTTGCTTCCCATTCATTTCCACCAGTCACCACGAATAAATCCAAATCTCCATCATTATCGGCATCGAAAAAAGTCGCATCTATATCTTCCGTTTCTGCATCAAATGCTTGTCGTTGCGTTGCAAAAAAGTATTTATTATTTTTGAACCTTAAATGATGTAACTGCCCACTTTTGCCTTTTGATCCACCGATAAAAATATCTTCCATTCCGTCGCCATCAACATCACCGATTGCCAGAGCCGGACCTTCTGTAGAAAGTGCGTGTGTCATCAAACGTTGAATACTAAAATCTGAAAATTGATTTTCTTCGTGTGCAATCGTATTTCCAACTTCCTTTGTAGCATCCAAAAAGATAGGATTTTCAGGTTTTTGTGGGGTATAAATGAAAAACCGTTCGGCATTTTCTTGACGGAATGTAATTGTTTGATTCGTCGGAACTTCAGTTTTTGTTTCATAAATTCCATTTGTCCAAATCACTGTCACTGAATCAATTACGGTAATCTTATTCAAGCCAAAGTTTAAACTGTAATCTACGGATGATTGAAAACCTCGTGTCGGAGATTGTTCTTGATAAAATACTTTTCCTTGATGCTGAATGTAAACTTTCGCACCGATTCCAAACGTATTTTGATCTTCACCTTTCAGTTTTATCTTTAAATACGTCGCTTTTTCATTCGTATTATTATTATAAATTTTTGCCGTTTCATTGATATTATTCGTGATAATTTCCATGTCGCCATCACCATCTAAATCCGCATAAGCCGCACCATTTGAGATTCCGACATGTTCTAATCCCCAATCTTTTGTTACATTTTTAAACGATAAATTTCCTTTATTTTGGTAACAATAATTCGATACTTTTCCACTTGGCATTTGTGTCGCGATTTCTAAATCTGTCGCATTTTGCTGGACAATATCGCTTGATTGAAACTTTAAATAATTCATATCATTTGGGCGACGAAAAATCCCATTGGTAATAAATAAATCCTTTAAACCATCATTATCAAAATCAGAAAACAAAGCTGACCAACTCCAATCGGTCGCATCAATTCCCGTCAATTGTCCGATTTCACTAAAAACCGTCGCTCGGCCAAACAATGTTCCTCGATTCAAATGCAGGTTATTTCTTGGATATTGATAATGAAATCCATCTTGTAGTTTTTGCAAATAACGTTCATACGAATCTGCACCAGCCGACTTTTTTATCGTTTGTTCATCTTCTGGTTTCATATCCAAGGTCACCAAATCCGGTAACGCATCATTATTAAAATCCGCAATATCCGAACCCATTGAAAAGTTGGATTGATGCCCCAACGAGAAAGCCGAACCTTCTCGGAAGGTACCGTCGCAATTGTTATAATACAAATAATCGTTCTCCTGAAAATCATTGGACACGTAAATATCCATACAGCCATCTTGATTCACATCACTTAACGCAATACCCAAACCGTAACCAACTTTACTACTCAAAATACCAGCTGCCGCACTTACATCTGTAAACTGTGAACCATCATTCCGCATCAATCTATCGCCAGCAATTGCGTTCGGCATAGCTCGATAAGAAACATCAAAATTCCGTCCGGCATCATGTGTCGAATGATTCAAAAGGTAACAATCCAAATCGCCATCATTATCATAATCAAAAAATGCCGCTTGAGTTGCCAAACCTTCAAATGCCAGGTTAAACGCCACGGCTTGTTCTGTAAATGTGCCGTTTTTATTATTAATAAATAACTCATTTCGTCCTTTGAAATATTTGTAATTTCCGACATTACACACGTAAATGTCTAAGTGACCGTCCCCGTTTACATCCGCCATCGTTACACCCGTAGACCAGTTTCCTTTTCCGCCAACTGATGCCGCTTCTGTCGCATCTTCAAATCGCATTTTACCCTTATTCAAATACAATTTATTCTGACCTTGATTGGAGGTAAAATACAAATCTGGCAAACCGTCATTATTCACATCTCCAGCTGCAACGCCGCCGCCATTATAATAATATAAGTATTGAATAATATTATTTTTATCGTTTTCCGTGATATTATTGGCAAACGTAACATTGGTTTTTTCGGGTGATAATTCGGTAAAAACGGTATCTGTTTTAGAGGTTTCGGATTGACAAGAAGTTAAGAATAATACACTTATAAAAAGGAAAAGAAACGCTTTCCAGCTATGATGGACGAATTTATT
>CAWVWD010000293.1:0-5916 GCA_963933585.1 uncultured Saprospiraceae bacterium | reverse complement strand
AATTCTGCCTCGTTCTCGACAAATTTTGATATAAAATCTACTTGACACTATTAACTTGACTTACTACTTAGCCAATTTTTACTTTCATTTTTACTTTAACTTTCACTTCTTGTTTTTTTATTAATAATCATCTTTGCACTTATTCTACAAAGTTCTTCAGCTTCTTCAAGTAATTCTTGGCGTTTTACATCATCACCATATTCAACATAATCTAATACTTTTAGTGCCACACTTGTCTCCTTTAATTCCTTTAAAAGGAAAGACATTTTATGGATAAAACCGCTATCAGTAACCGTTCCTTGAGCTTATCCATAGTTCAAAGCTGCACTACCTGAAGCCCTCATGATTTGGTCTCCATAGTATTTTTAAGTTTGTGTTCTCGATAAAGTTTTACAAGAAAAAAAAATTATCTCTCCTGCAAACTGTATCTATCGACCTTCTAACTTTAAAGTTTTATCTATCATTTTAAATAAGGTCTTTAGTAAAAATTGACGTAAGAATGAAAGTGAAAAATATCGAACTAAGTTTCAGCTATCCACCCAGTCAATTTTTACTCTTACTTTCACTTCAACTAATAAATCTTTCCCCGGTCGCAAGTGCCGCACTCGTCATAATATCCAAATTCCCAGCATACGACGGCAAATAATGCCCCGCACCGACAACCTGCAACAAAACAGTTGTTTTTAAACCATGACGATAACCCAAACCTTCGATAAAAACAGGTTCAGACTCCAGAATATCGTCAAACTGAACTTCTTGATGTAAGGTATAGCCGGGAACATATTCTTGTACTTTCGCCACCATTTCATGCACACTTTTTCGGATGGCTTCTCGGTCACCTTGTTCACTCAAAGTGAAAACCGTATCTCGCATCACGATAGGTGGTTCCGCAGGATTCAAGACAATAATCGCCTTTCCTTTTTCTGCGCCACCAACTTTTTCGATTGCCAGTGAAGTTGTTTCCGTAAACTCATCAATATTTGCACGAGTTCCTGGCCCAGCAGATTTACTCGAAATCGAAGCCACGATTTCGCCATAATATACTTTTGCGATACGATTCACCGCCGCAACCATCGGGATTGTTGCTTGACCGCCACAAGTCACCATGTTTACATTATCCAAACTCGAATCTATATCCGGATTTACCGCAGGAACTAAGTAAGGGCCAATTGCAGCAGGCGTTAAATCAATGATTTTTTTATCGGGAAATTGTTTGACAAAACTATAATTATAATGATGGGCCTTCGCAGAAGTCGCATCAAAAATGATTTTAATATCTTCCCATTCTGGCATTTCGACCAAGCCTGCAATTCCAGTATGACAAGTTTTTACGCCCATCCGTTTCGCACTCGCCAAACCATCCGATTTTGAATCAATTCCAACGAAAACTGACATTTCAAGTTTCTCAGAAGTCCTTAATATTTTAATCATCAAATCCGTTCCGATATTTCCTGAACCGATTATCGCTACTTTAATTTTTTTCATTAAATTTTTTGTTAGTGAAATATTAAAAATTGATGAGGCAGAAATCTAAAACCCTAAATAGAAGCCGTCATTCCGACGTGAATTAGAATCTCCTAAAAGCATCAAAATAAATTAAAGCTGAAACTTCTTGATTTCGTACCTTTAAAAAAATGGTGTCCTTACGGTTAGGAGATTCCGACCTCCGTCAGAATAACGGACTTTTTTTACTTTTCAGTTTTCTATACTTTTTTTATCACTCCGTAAAACTGACGGAAACACTGCCCAAACCATCAATACTCGCTCTAAAAGTATCTCCAATCTCCACACTCACCATCTTACCTAAGGCGCCAGACAAAATCACTTCTCCTGCCTTCAAAGGTGTTCCTAATTCTGCCATTTTATTGGCTAACCAAAGCATTGCATTAATTGGAGAACCAAGACAAGCCGAACCATATCCTGACGAAACCTGTTCTGCGAACTTTGTGATTTTTTCCATACTCATATGGCAACTCACGACATCAAAATCGCCTAACTTTACTGGTTTATGTCCCAAAACATAATGGCTTGCAGAAGCATTATCCGCAATCGTATCCGTAATTTTTATATTCCAATTCTCAATTCGACTACCAACAATTTCAATTGCTGCCAAAGCATAATCAATTGAATTAATTAATTCTACTGTTGTAACTTTTCTATTTGGTAAATCCTTCGCTAAAACGAAAGCGATTTCCGCCTCAACTTTTGGTTGCATTAGCTTCGACATCGAAATAGAATCACCATTCAAAACTTCCATGGTATCCAATAAAATTCCAAAATCCGGTTGATTAACGCCTAATTGAGCTTGTACGACTTTAGAGGTCAAACCAATTTTCCTTCCAGTAACTCTTGCTCCTTCTTTGATTAATAAATTATTATTTACAGCTTGAATTGCATAAGCTATTTCCAGATCTTCCAAACCGATAACCTCTCGTAATGGCGAACAAGCTGTTCTATTTTCGTGAGCATCTCGAAGTTGCTTCGCTAATTTTTGTACTTGCATTTTTATATAAATTTTATGGTTTTATGGTTTTTATAGTTTTATGATTCACGTAATCATGACTTTTATTTCACTTCTTTTTTCCACCATTTCTCACAAAGTACTTTCACACCTTGCTCAATCGTTTTTGAATATTTATTAAAATCAAATGTTTGTCCCGTAGATTCTATCGTTGTTTTATAATCAATAATGACCTTATCCATGAAGGTTTGGTATTGCTTTCCGTAATGATGTTTGAAAGCTTCGAAGTTAAATTTCTTCTGTGTATCTACTGTTTTTGGCGGATTACTTTGTATCAAATCAGATAATACAATCGTTTTTTTAGAAATATTTGATTGAATTGTATCCTTGAAAATATCTGTTTTCGATGTTTCTTTTTGCTTGTCTAATGCTTTCAGAAAGTCATCTGCAAACATATTTTTTGCTAAACTTCGATTATCTGCTTCTTCTGAGGTTAATGTTTTCTTATGTTCTATAATCAATTCACAATGCTTTGCATGTAGGTTTTCATCTGTAAATCGTCCATTTTTCCACCAATTTACAAACGTTCCCGCTAAGTTTTTTGCACGTGTTTTGTCTAAAAAGAACTTCCAAATTAATTTAATATAAATATCTTCAAAGCCTTTAATCATTTCGTATTTCAACATTGGATGATCCAATATCTTCTCTGCTATGAAGGTCTTATTGATACCCTCTTTCTCCAAAAGGTGATATGCTTTTTGTTGAGCAAAAGTTAAATGAGTATATTTTTTTGGTCTATTAGTCGCCTGTACTTTTTCAGTATTTACCACTTCCCTACCTTTTACTGGATTAATTTCGTCCAATAATTTTAAAGCATCCGGCTGTTCTTCTGGTACATTTTTATTGATAATGAAGCGTAAAGTAATTACCTTTTTACCTTCTTTTTTAACTGGTTCATAGGTGAAACTTAAGTCTGTATATTTTAATAATTCCTCTTGTGCTGGCTTCAAAATTCGTCGCTTAAACTCATAAAATTCTGGATATTTATCCGGAATCCCTAAGAAGAATTTCAACTTATCTACCGTTAAAGTTACTTGTTTCTTGAATTCATAACGTTTCAAAATCTCATACATTCTAGTACTATGCCCATTGAGATAGACAATATTATGAATATTATATTGTGTAAAATGTTGGCGTAATTGTAATAAATAATCATTTAATGATTCCGGAAAAATGAAGGTCAAAACACCAGTTTTTCGATTACTTCGTAGTTCCGTTATCCAAACCGATTGCACATCTTCATCTCCATCCGTGAAGCGAATTGGATTATTATTTAGGTTTTGCATCAGTTTGAAAACATCTGATTTATTTGCAATTCGTCGCCTTCCATCAAAATTCAAAATCCGAGCAACATCGGAATAATGCATTTGATACTTTTTGAAACCAGTATCTTCTTGAGATATTTTAGCAATCAAATAAAGGATAAAAAACTGCTCCCGACTTCCTAATTTATAACTGGTTTCTATTAATTTATTTGCTTTTACAATTGCCATTAATCTTTTATTTATTTGATAGAATTACGACCAAGTCACTTGTTTTCTCAATTTACACTTGTAATTTAATATTTAATAGGAATGTATTGTCGTCCAAATCAGCCGATAATTCACCCTAACTCCTTAACTTTCAAGATACAAAGACTTTAACAATAGTCCCCTTTACAAACTTAATTTTTAATATTACAAAACCGTAATTTATAGAATTTAAAAATTACGGTTTTATAATAAAAGGTTTATTATTTACTATCACTTGATATTTTTGTACGGTTTTCTATTAAAAAAATATTTGTTAATGATATATCAGTACCGTTTCTTTATTAAAAACCTGATAATCATTAAGATATATTGAGATAGTTAAAGTATTTATTAATATCAATTTTGGATATTTTTGTACGGTTTGTTGATATTTTTGTACGGTTTATTGGTGTTTTTGTATAAAATAAGGCCAAACTCTACATCCAAAACCGTACAAAAATATCCAGACAGTTGATTTCGGTCATTTTGGATATTTTTGTACGGTTTGTTGATATTTTTGTACGGTTTTGGTTGATATTTTTGTACGGTTTGTTGATATTTTTGTACGGTTTGTTGATATTTTTGTACGGTTTTACGTTTATAACCTGCTATTAATCAACAGATTACAAAGCCTTAAATATTAAACTAGTAAAGTATTATTATAAAATACTTAAAGGAAAATTAAGTGTTTTTAGATTTATTATTATTTTTTGTCTGACAACCAGAAGTGGCTTCGCCACTTCTTTCCTAATAATTACTCCTTACGCATATTTTCATTTTAAAAGAGGGAATTAGACGCTCTAACGGCGTAAAATTAGATTTCCGACCTATTCTATCATATTGCACGAGATTTGATCTAAGAAGCAAAAATTAGCCATTCCGGATTTCCAATCAATAAGTGCAGCATCTACGAATCTCTCAATGCGGTTAGAATCTAAAACTTGTGATTACTTCTGGTTGAGTGCTCATACCGTACGAAAATATCGACACAAGGTAGAAGTTTTGGATTTCTGACCATTACATGGCTTTAATTAGAGAGTTGATATTTTGATATCACAAAATATCAATTCTCTAATTTTTCTTAATCTTAATAGGTCGTATGTGATATATTTAAAAGAACGAATTCTTATGGCATTCATCTTTTTGAATATCGATAGCTAATACAAGAGCTTCAGCTTTTTTTAATGAATTTTTGATGACTAGGCACTGAACTATTCTATATTTTTTAATTATCAAGGTATGCTGGAATTAATTAAATATAACAAAAATGGTTTTATGTATTTACTGAAATACATAAAAATGCTTATCAGAGGATAAAATAAGTTTTATCTAAATATTGCAATTTACTGTAAAAATGTATTTCAGTAAACACATAAACACATTTAACAATAAATAAAGATTTATTTATTTACAGGAATTTAGTATTTATGCTTATATATAGAACTGTAAAATAATTTTTATGTGTAAACAGAAACCTATTTTTGTGTAAAGACATAATTATATTTATCTATTTTTACAGATACTTACAATTATGTATATGTTGAATTACATTTTTATACAAATATTGTTAAATGGTTTTATGTGTTTATGGATTAATATTATTACATTTGTACAGTTATATAAAAATACATTTCAACATTTATACATATAAATGTTTTTATTAATTCCTGTTTTTACATTTTTTAGTAAAAACATATAAAATTATTTATGTATTTACAGGTAACTATAAAAACAAATTTACAAAAATATGTATTTTTGTAAATGCAGTTCTACATTATTATAGGTATGTGTATAATTATAAAAGCATAAAGATGTATATGCAATAAAATGTAAAAACATATAAAATTATTTATGTATTTACAGGTAACTATAAAAACAAATTTA
>CAWVWD010000292.1:0-5919 GCA_963933585.1 uncultured Saprospiraceae bacterium | reverse complement strand
GAAATTTGACTTTTCAAAGTCGCAACATCTTCATCGTTTAATTCTGTCGTCGTTGCTGGAATTGGATCTTGCCAAATCAGCTCTTCCGTTGGAACTTCTGTACCCAAGTATCTTGAAATCGGGCCCATATCACGGTGCGTCAATTTGAACCAAGCACGAGCAAAAGCATCTGCCAATTCATCTGGATGCTCATAAAAACGTCTTGAAATCGCTTCATAAGCAGGATCCATACGCATTGCCATATCCGCCGTTGTCATGATAACAGAATGTCTTATTGTGGTATCATGTGCGTCCGGAACTTTGCCATCACCAGTTCCGTCTTTAGGAATCCATTGATAAGCACCCGCTGGACTTTTTGATAATTCCCATTCGTAACCAAATAAGTTTTCAAAATAGTTATTATCCCACTGAATTGGATTTTCTGTCCAAGCACCTTCGATTCCACTTGTAATAGTGTGCACCCCTTTACCCGAGCCAAAACTATTTTTCCAACCCTTACTTTGTTCTTCAATTCCTGCACCTGCTGGTTCTCTACCAACATACTTATCTGGATCATCCGCTCCGTGTCCTTTTCCGAACGTGTGTCCACCAGCTACTAAAGCGACGGTTTCCTCATCATTCATCGCCATTCTACCGAATGTTTCCCGAATATCAACAGCAGATGCAATAGGATCTGGTTTTCCGTTTGGTCCTTCTGGATTTACGTAGATTAATCCCATTTGAACGGCTGCCAGAGGATTTTCTAAATCACGGTCGCCACTATATCTTTCATCGCCTAACCATTCCGTTTCTGCTCCCCAATAAATATCTTCTTCTGGTTCCCAAACGTCCTCACGTCCGCCTGCAAAACCGAATGTTTCAAAGCCCATTGATTCTAAAGCACAGTTACCTGCCAATATCATCAAATCCGCCCAAGACAATTTTTGACCGTATTTCTGTTTCACTGACCAAAGTAATAAACGAGCTTTATCCAAGTTGCCATTATCTGGCCAGCTATTCAATGGTGCAAAACGCTGTGTGCCAGAACCTGCTCCTCCCCTGCCATCACCTGTACGGTAAGTTCCCGCACTGTGCCAAGCCATACGAATAAAAAATGGTCCATAATGACCATAATCTGCTGGCCACCAATCTTGAGAATCTGTCATCAAGTCAACGAGGTCTTGCTTTACAGCTGCTAGGTCTAATGATTTGAATGCTTCTGCATAATTGAAATCGTCACCCATCGGATTCGACTTCGAAGAATGTTGACGAAGAATATTTAACTTTAATTGATTTGGCCACCAATCACGATTACTTGTTCCGCCGCCAGCTTGTTGCTTTACAACGCTACCTGTAAAAGGACATTTTCCTCCAGTATTGTTAGTATCCATAGTTTTATTTAATTTGTGATTTCTGCTAATATAAGAAGGAATTTTCCAACTTGCTTATTCTTTTATACTATGATAATATTGGTAAAATCTATTCTTACTAACTTAACTATTAAGTAATAGCAAGTTATATAAAAAAATTGATATAAAATTCATAGGAAACGTATCGTTTAATTATAGATTAAATTGATAATTAATAAAAGAGGAAGGAATACAAAAAAATCAATATTTTCACAAAATTTTAGAGCCTGTGCACCGTGACCGTCGGGCTGAAAAGAAGGAGAAAATAAGGGGAAAAGATTCTCTAACTATATGGTAGCTAAACCATATAATTATAAGATTCAAAAAAGAAATATAAAAATGGAATCGATAAATAATTAAGGGCTTTAATTATCTAATAAAATGCTGCATGAAACTATCGCAAACCATGATATGGAATTGAATAAACAAAGTTTAGATGGACGTTGTCCCAAAATACTGTGAAATTCGTCGGAAATAAATTAGATTATAAATACCAAGTTTGAACCTAAAAATAGTTTCCTAAAGCCTCAAAAGTCTTCAACCTCAAAAAAAATCATTTTTTTTAAAGTAATTTGCAAACTGATTCGTCTTCGATAAAAAATGACGAATAAGATGTTAATAACAATGGCTGAAAATCGAGAACGGAAAATTGGTGGAATTATAAATGAATATAGTAATCGCCTTTTTGGATTTATCCAAAAGAGAGTACCTTCGACTGCCGATGCCGAGGATATTACACAAGAAGTTTGGTATCAATTAAGTCGAGTGGTAGAGTTAGATGCAATTGAGCAGATTAGCGGCTGGTTGTTTCGAGTCGCTCGAAATCGAATTACAGATAATTATCGAAAGCAGAAACCTGATTTATTGTTAGATGCTAATATTAGTAATGAGGCCGATGATAATTTTGATTTCAAAGACATATTGATGGCAGATACAGTTTCGCCAGAAGATGAGAATTTGAAAGAAATATTTTGGAAAGCTTTATTTGAAGCATTGGATGAATTGCCAGAAAATCAGAAAAATGTTTTTGTTTGGAATGAATTGGAAGACCAGACTTTTCAAGAAATTTCAGATAAAACCGGTATAAATATTAAAACCTTGATTTCAAGAAAACGATATGCAGTTCAATATTTGAGAACTCAATTGAAAACGTTGTATGATGAGTTTTTTGAATCGTAGCAGCTTATTTATCTGCCGCATTTTTCAATCTTATTACAGCAACTAAAGCAGCTGCTACGTAAAACACAACAAATTTTAAAATAATTAATAAACTCGAATAGAAACCGTGTCGGTTTTACTTGCCCCGAAATCTCGTGGGGAAACCGATGCAGTTTGAGTTTCGAAAAAATATATAAATTATGTTCGCAAATAATAATTCTAATATACCGAAACCATTAAAAATACTATTTTTTGTAACGGTATTTATAGCCATTACTTCGGCAGTTTCTTTTGTCGTGATGTGCTTATGGAATAATATTTTGACCGATGTCACGAGTGTGAAACCTTTAACCTTTTGGAAAGCAGCTGGTTTATTACTATTAGCAAAAATCCTTTTTGGTGGATTCGGTGGCGGAAAAGACAAGTGGAAGAAACGAAAAGAATGGAAAAATAAATGGATGAATATGAGCTCCGACGAACGTGAAGAAGCAAAATCTCGATGGAAGGCACATTGCGAAAAGAAGCGTGCTAAAAAGTAAGTAATATCGGAGTAATTATGATTAATGATTTTTTATTTGAAATTCCACAAGGTTCGCTTTGTGGAATTTTTTTTATGCCCACAATTAACCACAAATCTAAAAACCTAAAAAAAATCGTCATTCCCAACTTAGCCTGCCTCGAATTTTCCTCGGGGATTGGGAATCTTCCAACCATTTAAGTTCCTTAATTCAGTAAAGAAGAAAGTAAAAATTATCATCCAAAACAGTTAAGTTTTCAATTCACCATCAAACCAAGATACTCGAAGGTTTAAAGGTTTTGACTTTTCATGATGTTGGTTTAATGGTGATATGAAAGGTAGCATTTCAGTTGGATTATAGATTCCTTTTTGTAACCGCCTTAGTATTGAGGCTTAATACTTGGGAGATACCGACCTTCGTCGGTATGACGGAATCTTTTTAATTTTTTAATTTTATTTTTTACACACAATATATTGATAATCAGATACTTAATTCATTTAATGAAAATACTTCAAAAATAATTCATTTTTTTTAAAGTAATCTCACCACTACTTCGTCTTCCTTAATATAACACGCAATGAGTAATTAAAACGAACACAAAATTGCACATTCATTCACAATTAAAAAGATATAAAAATGCGACCTTTTAAAATGTTTTTCGGTTTTGCAATAGCGATTATAGTATTTGGTTTTGTAATCAGAGTAGCCTTTTCGGCTTTCATAATCGCAGCCGTAATGAGTATTATTTATGCGATTTATCGAAGAGTAAAAGACTTTGTCACTTACGACCGATATGGCGAACATTACATTCCAAAACGCCAATATCAACCGAACATGCAACGTCAAGCGTACCAAGAAGTTGAGCCATTGTTTTATGAACAAGCTCAACGTCAGACAATGAAAAGTAAAGCTCAATTTGTTGAAATTAATTAAGAAAATTGAAGCATTAAAAAAACGATACGTTTAAACGCACCTCCATCTCAAAAAAGAGGGGTTTGGGGTGAGTTCAAGAAACAATTATTAAAATCTAAAAAATCAAGAAAGATGAATAATAGAAAAGCATATTATAACAACAGTTGTCAAAATCAAGCGAACAGATTTGGAACTCATGAGGAACATCCTATGAAAAAAATGTGGAAAGAAAAAATGAATGCACAATCGAATACGCCACCGGTGAATGTTCGAGAAACAGATAATAGTTACGAACTTTATTTATTCGCAGCCGGCTATGAAAAAAGTGATTTTGTAATCTCAATGACCGACCACGTTTTGAATATTTCGGTCGAAGCTAAGCAAGCAGAGAAAGGCGATTGGAAACGACAAGAATATACGCCGAAAAGTTTTGTTCGTCAGTTTGAATTAAATGAAAAAACGGATAAATCTGCGATTGCAGCAACGTATAAAAATGGCGTTTTGATTTTGAGCTTGCCAAAGTTAGAAGGTTTCGAAACTTCTCGTCACGAGATTGAAGTTGATTAATTGATCGTTTTGTTTTAAGTTGGTTTTGTTAATAAGTTCGATGGAGTTTTCCGTCGGACTTTTTTTGTGTGATAGAAAGTGATTACCAATACTATCCCTTTAATCCAAGTTAAGTTTTGCAGAAAGACAGCAAGGGTTAGAAACGAAAATTAAACCACATAAACCTTGACTTTGGCAAAGCCAAAACATATAAAATATTCACGAAGTGAATTATAAAACTTAGGGGACTTATGTGGTTCAAAATTATGGTAGTAACTTTGCCAGATTAGTGAAAGAAAATAAATAAGTTGGTCCATAAATACGCATTTATTTTTTTCAAGAATGAACTATAAAAATCAGTGCATCCCGAGGACTCGGGACGGACTTATTTTTTGGTGAAATTATTGGTAAAAAGAAAAAGCATTTTGGGAAAACTTATTTATTTCCTTTCACTTAGTAATCAGTCATGTTAATACTGTCGGTATCTTTTGGCAAAACATTGCCGATAAATTCGTTAAAATTTATTTCCGTAACTACGCTATGCAAAGAAATTTTGCCTTGCTATCGACAAATTTTAGCACAAAAGCTACTCGACACTATTAACATAACTGACTACTTAGGGAGCAGATGACATTTAAAACATTTGCATTACTTTCTGTATTTACATATTTTTAATCTGTGCCGGTATATAAGTACTCGGACAGATTTATTAACATAGAAGTTGCCTTATTACGTATATCATCTTCAAGTAAATAATGATTATTGGCACTTCGTTTTAAAAAAAGTAGAATGAATATTTTTATTAAAAAATTAAGTTACGACACCACAGAATCTACACTTCGAACCGCTTTCGAAAAATTTGGAACGGTTGCAAATTGTAATATAGTGATGGATACGGTTGCAAGAAAATCCAAAGGATTTGGATTCGTAGAAATGCTCGACGATACTGAAGCTAATGCTGCTATTCTAGCACTTAATAATTCAAAATTGGATGGTCGTGCAATAACGGCAAAGGAAGTTCAACCGAAACAAGAGAGTACTGAAGTTGACGTCGTCGATACTAACGACAGAAGAAGTAGCGACCGCAGAGGCAGTCATCGTGGCAGCAGAAACACCGGTTATAATCGTAAAAAATAAGATTGATTTTTTTCGTATAAAACCGATTTTTAAAATCTCATTTTTTATCGCCGGTTAGATATTAAAAATGGTGATTTTGGGAATTAAAAAAGCGACTTCGAAATTTTCGGAGTCGCTTTTTTTTTGGTTTATTTTGTACGAAAACTTATATCTTTTCCTTTTTCCTTCGCTTCTCTTGCAACTTTCTGATATTCTTCGGGCAATGCTGAAATTGAAACGAAAAAGCCATCGACCATTACCATATTATAGGATGTACTTGA
>CAWVWD010000291.1:0-5920 GCA_963933585.1 uncultured Saprospiraceae bacterium | reverse complement strand
CAAAAGCATAATCCATCACAAAAATAACTGGCTTTTCTGCTTCAATATAAGCTTTATCAAACTTCATCTCATTTGATACTTTACTCCAGTTTATCATCGTCGTATCAAATAATTGAACGGAAATATTCATTCCACTTTCATCATTGATTTGCTTCATTCCATGTCTGCTGGCGTAAGTTTGTACTTTATGTTCCAAAGATTCATTTTCAGACAAACTTAATTGTTTGGCCACTTCTTCAATCGTAAAACTTTCATACTCTTTTCCTAAAGCTGCCTTTGCATAAAGCGAATTCATTACACTATGCAAATTCGCGCTAATGATATGTAATGGCCTATCTATTAATTGTTTATCAAAAAGAAATTGTTTGATTTTGGTGGCCCAAATTTCGCCATAAATATGATGGCCAATTTTATCTCGAAGTGCATTTGAGAACGTAATTTCCCTATCTTTTCCTTCTTGATGTTCTTCCATCGCCCGTTGTCCGAGCCAATAAATGATGTGAAAAATACTATTTACTTCACTACTTTTATTAAAGACATGATAGGCTTTAGCCGTTTCGTCAAAGGTTCTTCCAAGAATAGTGCTGAGGTAAGTAAAAGCTACTTCTTTATTGAACTCCTCTCCTCTTTGCTCTTTTTCCACGATTTCCTTGAGCATTGCCCATTCTCTTCTGACTTCATTTTTTTGGTCTAATGAATTGCGTAAAATCTTCTGTGATTCGACAAACATAAAAGTCAAATGCGTCAAAATATCATAGATATCCGAACGACCTCTTGTCATTTCGATAAACATCTGTTCCTCATCTATTCGATAACAATTCCGACGACGAGCAGTAGCGATAACTGGCTCAAACTGTGAGTTTTCAAAGCCTTCCCGAGAGATTAATTTAATATAACGACTTTGTTCTATGCCTTTCGGCAAACGTTTAAAAATATATAATAAGCCGTCTAATTCAACTCTTTCGTGATTTGCAATCGAACCATATATTTCAGGTTGTAGAGTCATCAAAGCTTCAATCAAAGCTTCGCCCGAAAGCCCTAAAGGCTTATAACTTCCTCGAATAAAAAGATGTCGCATCGCAATATAAAGGCGTTCGATAGCTGCTCTTGCACCTTGAACATCATTTTTGTATGTATAATTTATCATTTGAATAATTTATAAAAGGTGGCATATATACCTATAAGATTTTTTTAATATTATAGATTTTCCGTAATATTTCATCAATCTACTTAAATAACAACAGAATATCTAAAAAGGTGATAATCTTAAAAGCATGAAATTATAATTGGGAGGAAATCAAATTTGATGATTATTGGAAATTAATATCTTATATAATTTTCATTTAAAAAAGTTATAATTTATTGCAGGCTATAATTGTAATCTATTGAAACACAAAGTAGTAAAATGCATTAACAGTATTTAACATATGTATTATCTCAGATTGGCAATTTAAAAACATATTAGTGAAAAAGTGACAAAATAGTCCATTTTTAAAACAAATAGTTTAAACAATTAAGGCTTTTCTTAATTTAGTTCCTAAAATCTTTGTCTATTTAAGATCCATGACTTAGATTTGGTTTGTGTTAAACGGATAGTTTGTTGAATTGTTACTATTAACATTTATAGAAGTTTAATTTTTCCCAACAAACTTTTTAGCTATGTATTTCACATCACCAAATTAGAAGATTAATGATTAATTTCTGATGTGAAATATATACAAATTAAGGTTAAAGTAAATATACTAAATGACCTTTATCCCTTAACGTATATAAAAAACTTAGGATGAAAGCAGAAAAATTTATTTATAATACGCAAACTTTGCGTTACGAGAAAGTTGAAGTTTCGTTACAGTCGAAGATTTTTAAATGGTTCGGTTTATTGTGTGCATTATTAGTATTCTCATCAGTAATCACATTTTTCGCACTAAATATCTTCTCTTCTCCAAAAGAAAAACTATTACAACGAGAATTAGAATCTGTTAAGGAACAATATGATGTTGTAAATGAACAAATGGATTTACAATCTGAAGTATTAAGTAATTTGCAAGAAAGAGATGCAAATGTTCACAGAATGATTTTCGGTATGGAACCTATCGACAAAGGTATCTGGGAAGGTGGCGTTGGTGGTTCAGAAAGATATAAATCCCTAAAAAGTTATAATAACTCCGGTGAAATGATGGTTCAAACGATAAGTCGTATGGATAAATTAAGTCGCCAAATGGTGATGCAATCAAAATCATTAGATAGTATTTTAGTGATGATTGAAGAAAAAGATAAAATGTTAGCCTCTCTACCATCTATTAAACCTGTCCGTGCCGATA
Source organism: uncultured Saprospiraceae bacterium (assembly GCA_963933585.1). Classification (GTDB taxonomy): domain Bacteria; phylum Bacteroidota; class Bacteroidia; order Chitinophagales; family Saprospiraceae; genus CAWVWD01. Next base: position 3,599 of record CAWVWD010000291.1, on the reverse strand, counting down.
AATTAAAGAAATCAATGTCTCAACTATCGGGATTTGGAATGAGGGTTCACCCAATGTATAAAGTGCGTAAAATGCACAAAGGAATTGATTTTTCAGCAAGAACAGGAACGCCAATTTATGCTTCAGGCGACGGTGTAGTTAAAAGAGTTCAAAGTTCACGTTCGGGATTTGGTAATAATATAATTCTTAATCATGGATATGGTTATGAATCATTATACGCTCACATGTCTAAAATGCTTGTAAAATCAGGGCAGAAAGTTAAGAAAGGTCAAAAAATCGGTTTAGTAGGAAGTACAGGTCGTTCAACGGGGCCTCACCTACACTACGAAATACATTACAAAGGTCAACCGATTAATCCTATTGATTACTGTCAAGATGGTTTAAAACCACAAGAATATGCACAATTTGTACAACAAGCTTCTAATTCAAATATTTCTTTCGATTAATATCAATTAGTAGTTTATACCAACCTAAAACTAAATTTTACGGTGATTTACCGTTAATTTCTTATAAAAAAAACTTGTATCTGCTTAGTTAGATACAAGTTTTTTTATTTTTGATTACCTTAGTACTAAGTCAAGTTAATCATGTCGGTATTTTTTGATACAAAATCTACTCGACACTATTAAGTTGACTTACTACTTAGTGAAGAAGAAGAAATAAGTTGCATCATAAATACACATTTATTTTTTTCAAGAACTACCTAATAAAAGTAGGCGGACAGACCATAAAATCAATGCATAGCCGTAATTACGGACTTATTCTTGGGTGAGGCTCAGCTACTGTGTGAATGGGAAAATTATTTGGGGTAAATCATTTATTTCTCTTCATTTCTTCACGCTTTTTAAAAAAATCATCAAAAACGGCTATTGAAAAAAGATAAAGAAAGAAAACAGCTCAAAGATGCGATTACTCGGATCATGCTTAAACGTCCGACAGAATTCACAAAAAGATATTATTCTATTGGGGAAGTCGCAGATATGTTTCCCGGACTAACGACTTCTAAAATTCGTTTTTGGGAATCAAACTTTAATACGATTAAACCTCAGAAAGATACCTCAGGAAATCGCAGATTTACAAAAAAAGATATTGATTCACTGAGAATAGTTTATCATTTAGTACAAGACAAAGGTTATACCTTAGACGGTGCAAAGAGAGAAATCCATGAGAATAGTAAAAAGTACGAACAAAAGATTGATGTAATTGACAGTTTAACGGATATTAAGCAGATGTTGCTAAGTTTAAAAAATGAAATTAGTTAGTTTAATTCTTCAATATTAATTATTTCATCGTTCTAATGTGAATTACGAATCGTTTTTAATTACTACGGTTTATTTATTTATAGAATTACAAAAGCGGATAAAAGTCATTGATTATCAATGCTTTTATCCGCTTTTGTAATTCTATTTTGAATATTCGACAACTACAATTCCAATAATTTAGCTTTTTGCATTTGAAACTCATCTTCTGTCAAAATCCCTTTATCCTTCAACAAAGCCAAACGCTCTAATTTTTCAATAACATCATTGGTTAATTCTAATGTTTTTGGCTGCTCTGCTACTAACATTGGTTGTTCTTGTCGTTTAGCGAAAGTGTAACCATTTTTCACAAATGCTTCGAACTCTGGTTGTGTTCTTAAGAAAGCCAAATGATCATGTGATCGAATCTTATCGAAGTTACTATAACCCTGCTCTACCCCTTTTCGTAAATGAGTAAAAGCTGCTTGTGCGTTTTCCTCTAATGAATACAAACATGCCAAATTGAAATGAATTTGTGAATCATTCGGCTGTACTCGTAATGATTTCAAATACGCAGCAATTGCTCCTTGAAAGTCAAAATCTCTATACATTTCAGTTCCTTCAACCTTATAAGGATTCGATTTAGAAACAGCTCTTTTAGAAGCGGATGCATTCGTTCTATTTCGTTTCGGCCGTTGTTGCTCATAAACATCATCTCTATTACGACGATTCGTATTCATAGATGTTCGGCCACCTTCCGTATTAATATTAATATTCACATCATGACTTCGGCCACGATACATCGATGGATTATATTTAATATTAAAATCCTCATCATTCATTGTTAAAATAACAATTCCATCGATGAAGGCGATTAACCATGTCAAAGGAAACCAACAAAATACAGCATACAAAATACCCTTTCCTACTTGTCCTAGGTAAAAACGGTGAACTCCAAAAACGCCTACAAATAGTGCTAAAACTCCTGCCGCAATCTTACTTTTCATAATCTAGAATATAATTATTAAGATTTTCAACCCTAAAAATCTTCGTATTTTTAATACTGATTTTATTGTTTCAATCCTACATTTCAAAAACGAAACTCAGAAACCTAAGTAATTAACGAAAAAAATAGCATATTGAGTAGTTATTTTTAGACGAATTACCGTTTATTTTCCAGCTAAAGAAGAAGAAGAAAATAAATTGGCGATTATTAGCCATCATTATCCTGATACCGATCTGCTATACGAACGATTAAGTAGGCAGATACTTGTTGGGCATAAAGTCATCGAGGCAAATTTTTAATTGATTATTTTGATTTTGATTTATATGATGAGAAGAACGATAGAATTAGCTCTGGTAGAATTGATTATTTTTTTGTTGCTCTGGTTTTGGAATAGCTTTTTAGCGTTTTATCTCACTTTGGCATTGACGTTTATTTGCTTCGCTATTTTTATCATTTCCGTAATTGCAGAATGGATTGAACGGTCAAAAGTTCCTAAATTTTACTTTTATGCAATGGCAATTTCTATTATCGTTCCGTGGATAGCCGCAGGAATTATTGCTTTATTAGATTTAGATATTTCTATTTTGGGTTGACTTTTTTATTACTTGATTATTATTACCTTCGACTCCTTGCCCAATTATTTCCTTATTTTTTATCGTTCAATAATTGACCATAAAACAAGAAGTCGAAAGCGATAACCACCAAACAATGTCTTAAGACCTCGCAGGATATTCCACATAATTTCGTGGTGTTTCATATAACCTTACGGCAACATCATATTTATCATCTAATTTTTCTCGTAAAATTCCCCAAATCACCACACAGATATTCTCCGCTGTTGGATTTAAGTCTTTGAACTCTTCCGTGTCTAAATTTAGATTTTTATGATCAAATTTTAATTCCACATGTTCCTTGATAATATCTTTCAAGATTTTCAAATCAATTAAATAGCCAGTTTCTGGATCAACTTCTCCTGATACACAAACTTCCATGTCATAATTATGACCATGATAGTTATCATTATTACATAATCCAAAAACCGCTTTATTCTTCTCTGCTGACCAGTTTGAATTATTTAAGCGGTGTGCGGCATTAAAATGTGCGGTTCTATATGCTGAAATTCTCATATTTTATATTTTACATCAATACGAAATGAAGCGGAAATAAGTTTTTAGTAAATCTACGAATTTCCCAAATTTACATCATTTTCTGTTAAAAATTATTTCCTATCAAATATTACGGAAGCAGAACAAAATCTTATTTATAAGGTTTATTTATTTTAAGTTAATCATAAAAATTGATGTATTTAAGAAATATTAATTACTTCGAATTTATTATAAATCCATTCAAATAAG
>CAWVWD010000290.1:0-5954 GCA_963933585.1 uncultured Saprospiraceae bacterium | reverse complement strand
TATATTTCAGATAAGTGTTAAAAAAAATTAAGTAATCTTGGTAAGGAGGTTAGGCGATAACTTCTTGTTTTTAGGGTCGAAACGGTTACAACTAAAAAGGACTATACTGATGAATGTGATTCAACTGAATTTCATTTGTAAACTTTCTGATCTGCCTCTCCCGAAACCTCGGCGATTGATGTTTGCATCAAAAAGGGTCGTTCACAAAATACTAAAATAGTTACTTTTTTTAAAATCGTAATCCAGACTTTATATATCCGAACAACAACACAATAAGACAACACGTTAAAACATCAAAAATTTGTAACTTTGAAGTTGATTTCAAGTCAGCATATAGATTAATTAAGAAAAAAAGAATGATGAAAAATATTGTATTAGCATTACTGCTTATTTGCGTTGCTCTCGCTGCAAATGCAAAAGTTATTATAAAAGGAACATTGACGAATGACTATCCGGAAGCGGATTCTATTCATATTTTGGAACATGATGGAATCGCATTGGTGAAAATAAAAACGGTTGCATTAGAAGAAAACGTAAAAGGGGTAAATTTTAAATTTGAATTTAAAAAATTAGAGCAAGGTTTCTACTTTTTGGGTGTAGATCCGAATAATGTGAAGTCGTTAATTTTGGGAAAAGATAAGGAAGTTATTGTAAGTGGTTCTTGCAAAAATTTGCCAACTGCAATCGTTTCTTCTCCAATGAATAATCAATTCTTAGCAGTTTATAAGCAAGTTCAAGGGTTGGATGCACTATTTAATGAGCAGATAAATGCGATTCGGGGTGCAAAAGGAAATGCTGAAATAATCAAAGCAGCAGAAGCCGAAATGGCAAAAATAGATGCGAATCGTAAAAAGGTATTGAATGAAACGACAGTAAAAAATCCTTTCTTGGGAAATTTTGTCAGCTTATACACTTATTTAAGTTTTCAAAATAATAAGAAAGCCTATAAAAATGAAATTGAATATTTCGGAAATGAATTTTTTGCTTTTGTGAATTTTGCGGATCCACATTATAATCGCATTCCATTTTTATATGATAAAGTTCGCCAATACACGCAAACATTGACGCAAGTTAATCAACCAAATCCAGTTCAGGAGTCTTTCTCTAATCGTTTGTTAGGAATGGTTGTGCAAGGGTCAAAAACGCATAAATGTGTATTAGCCGGAATTATGAATGGTTACCAACAAGGAAAAAATCAAGTATTATTTGCCAAATATGGTGAAAAGTATTTGACGTTATTTGGTAAAGAAAATCCAGATATTGCGAAACAGTTACAACTGCAAGTCAAACAAGCAAAAGGATTTTCTGCTGGTGGTCTTGCACCAGATTTTGCGATGAATCAAGTCGATGGAACAGAATTGAAATTGAGTGATTTGCGTGGGAAAGTAGTTTTAGTCGATTTTTGGGCAAGCTGGTGTCGTCCTTGTCGTTTGGCGAATCCAGAAGTTGTCGCATTATATGCAAAGTATAAAGACCAAGGTTTTGAAATATTAGGCATAAGTTTGGATAGAAATACAGCAGCTTGGGAAAAAGCAATCGAAAAAGATAATTTGACGTGGTATCACGTTTCTGATTTAAAAGGTTGGCAAAATGCAGCGGCTCAATTATATGGCGTTCGCTCGATTCCACAAACGTTATTGATAGATGCAGAAGGTAAAATTATCGCTCGAAACTTGAAAGGAGCAGCTCTAGAAGCGAAATTGAAAGAGATTTTTGAGTAGTAAGGTTTTAATAAAAATGAGGATTAAAATTAAAATACAAACGCAGATTCAAACGTAAATTCAAAATTCCAATGCCGAAAAGGTTTAATTTTTAGGTTCGTACTTTGATTGCGTTCGTTTTGCATTATAAAAAAATCCCTCGCTCAAATTCTTGAACGAGGGATTTTTTAATTGCTCATTTTAATTTTCATTAAGAACCGTTTCCGCTTCCATTTGCTGTTGTTCATATAAATCATAATAGAAACCTTTATTCTTCAGTAGAGAACTATGCGTTCCTGTTTCTACGACTTTTCCATCTTCCAAAACGATTATTTTATCAAAATCCAAAAGGTTATAAATTCGGTGTGTGATAATAATCGCTGTTTTATCGACCATTGCTTTCTCCAAGTAATTTAGGATTCGCTTTTCCGTCGTCGTATCGACCGCTGAAAGAGAATCATCTAAAATCAAAATATCTGGTTGTTTAATCAACGCTCGTGCGATAGAAATCCGTTGTTTTTGTCCACCCGAAAGTGTGACACCTCGCTCTCCAACTAAGGTTTCAAAACCATCTGAAAAATCTACAATATCATCATAAACAGAAGCGTACTTTGTATATCTTTCGATTTCCTCTTGTGTTGCATCGGTATTTCCAAATGCTACATTTTCAGAGATAGAATCCGAAAACAAGAAAACATCTTGTGGTACATAACCGATATTTTGGCGCAACGAACTCAAACTCATGGATTGAATGTTTTTATTATCAATCGAAATTTCACCATTCGTAGCATCGTACATTCGGACTAATAAATCGACAATCGTGGTTTTTCCCGAACCGGTTTTACCTATAATCGCCATTTTTTGACCGGGTTCTAACTTGAAATTTACATTTTCTAATGCTTTAATTCCCGTATCTGGATAAACGAATGTCACGTCGTTGAATTCAATCGCTCCAGCTAACTTTGAAAATGGCGCATCATTTTCCACAATTTCAGGTTCTATTTCCAAAAACTCATTAATTCGTTTTTGAGAAGCTGCCGCACTTTGAATAATCGAAGCGACCCAACCTAAAGCCGTAACTGGCCAAGTTAACATATTGACATAAATAATAAACTCTGCAATATTTCCTGGTGTAATTGTTCCTGCCGCTACTTTTAGTCCACCAATATAAATTGTCAAAACGGTACTAATTCCAACCAAAATTAACATCAAAGGAAAAAACATGGCTTGAATTTTCGCTAAATCCATTGATTTTTCTTTATAAATATCACTTTCTTTTGAGAAGAATTTGACCATCGGAGCTTCTTGAACATAAGATTTTACGACTCGGATTCCCGAATAAACTTCTTGTGCAGAACTATTCAAAACGGATAACTGCGTTTGGATTTCCGTACTTTTTCGATTAATCATCCGGCTCACATAATAAATCGAAAACGACAAAACAGGAAGTGGAGCTAACGCCCAAAGTGTCAACTCTACATTTACACTCAACATCGAATAAATCACCAAAGCGAACAGCGAAATCAAGTTAATGCTATACATTACCGCTGGGCCAAGATACATTCGGACTTTATTCACATCTTCTGTGATTCTCGCCATCAAATCTCCCGTATTATTACGTTTGTAAAATGAAAGATTCAACTTTTCATAATGCGTGAAAATTTCATTTCGCAAATCATATTCAATCAAACGAGACATCACGATAATCGTCTGGCGCATAAAAAACATGAAAATCCCCATGATAACGGCCAATAAAATCATCAAGCCACCAAACGATAATAAGGTCGTTCCGAAATCACCATACAGTTCTGATTGTAAATCAAATCCATCATAAAGTCCGTATAGTTCAATATTTTCATAAACCATATCTAATGCATAACGCACAACTTTTGGTTGTAAAACACTAAAATAATTGGACGCAACGACGAATAAAAAGCCAATCATCAATCGCCAACGATATTTATAAAAATATTTATTTAGAGTTGAAAGTTCATTCATTATATAAGGTTTAAATGTATTTGTAGTAAAGGTATAAAGGTTTTTTTATTTGAAGGTGTAAAGGTTCTCCCAAAATACCGTTAGTTTCCTAAAACCGAACATTTAAAAGGTGAGAATGTTTTTTGAAGGTGAATTGTTTTGTGTGATTAATAGATTTGAAAAATATGAAGCAGTAAAATTATTCCAAATTTCATTTTTGGTTTTTAATGTCCTTAAAATCAAATCAATTATGAAATCAAAACTTTATCTCTTCTTATTAATTAGCATATTTTATCGGCTTGTAGTCTCGTTGATTCCATCAAATATGACACGATTTCTATGCAAGTAAGTATAACGGATTAAGGAATCAATAATTTAATATTGAATGATATTGAATTTAATACATTGGAAAGGGGTGCAACATCGGAATATCAAATCTTTGAAAATGTACATCTGACGGATGATTATTATCAAGTAAATTATCCTGCAGGAATCGGTGAAATATCTATCAAAATAGACCATAGTTTAGGCAATGTTATATTCCTAGGAGTCAAGAAGATAAAGACTTAAAAGATGGAAAATATACTTTAGCAATAGATATTTCTCATCACGATTTTAATTATAATCCTTTAGTATTTATGTTTAAAATCATGAATTAAACCAAAAATAAAAAAGCCCTCGAAATTTCGAGGGCTTTTCCGATTCTATATTTTTGATAAATATTTAATACCTAACATTTAAGATTTGCTCCTAATCTTTCAATATATTTCTTGAAATTACTAATTTTTGAATTTCAGAAGTGCCTTCTCCGATTGTACATAATTTAGAATCACGGAAGAATTTCTCGACCGGAAAATCTTTCGTATAACCGTAACCACCGTGAATTTGAATCGCATCCGTTGCAACCTCCACACAAGTTTCAGAAGCAAAATATTTTGCCATTGCTGAAATCGTTGTCATTGGTTTGCCAGCATTTTTCAACATCGCCGCTTTTCGAGTCAATAACTCAGAAGCCTCGATTTTGGTTGCCATATCCGCTAATTTGAAGGCAATTGCTTGAAATCTTGAAATCGCTTGACCGAATTGTTCTCTTTCTTTTGAATATTTTAAAGAGGCTTCATACGCACCTTTCGCAATTCCGATAGACAATGCAGCGATAGAAATACGACCGCCATCCAAGATTTTCATGGCTTGAATAAACCCTTGTCCTTGTTCGCCCAAAACTTGACTTTTATGCACTCGGCAATTATCAAAAACCAACTCAGCGGTTTCAGAAGCACGCATTCCTAATTTATTTTCTTTCTTACCAGAAGTAAATCCTGGCGTTCCGAATTCAATCACGAAAGCTGTAATTCCTTTACTATCCAATAATTCACCAGTTCTCGCCAAAACCACTGCAACATCACCAGACTTTCCGTGTGTAATCCAGTTTTTCGTTCCGTTCAATACAAAATAGTCACCATCTTCCTCGGCAACACATTTCATTCTCATTGCATCAGAACCGGTATTTGCTTCCGTCAATCCCCAAGCTCCAATCCATTTACCGGTTGCTAATTTGGGTAAATATTGTTGTTTTTGTGCTTCATTTCCGAACGTCAAAATATGGTTCGTACACAAAGAATTATGAGCGGCGACAGATAAACCAATCGAACTACAAACTTTAGAAATCTCAACAATAACCGAAATATACTCTTGATAACCTAAACCAGATCCACCATATTCTTCAGGAACTAAAATACCTAAAAACCCATATTCTCCAGCTTTCTGCATCACATCTTTTGGAAAATGTTGTGCTTCATCCCATTCCATAATATGTGGGCGTATATATTGTTCTGCAAAATCTCTTGCTGAAGCTGCAATCATTAATTGTTCTTCATTAAAATCAAAAATCATTGTATCCAAATTGATTAGTACTAATCGAGGGTCAAATATAATTTAATTATATCAATTTTATCAACCGGAAAACTATTAACTTTTGTTAACTCATCCAACGATTTGTACCCTTCTCGTAATGTTCTCTGATCAATAATTTCATAGGCCAACTCATAATCTATATGTTCAATTGTAACAAGTTCGTCAATTGAAACAGAGTTAATATTGAACTTAATTATTTGTCTTGGTGTTTTAACCGTGAATTCTCTTAATATGTTTTCAATAACTTCTGGAGTTAAACCATATACATTTTGTAATTGAACATCGGCAATAAATCCTCCAACAAATTTGTTTCTATACTTTAATATTCGTTCGGAAAGTTTTTCGCCGAGGCCTTTAACTTTT
>CAWVWD010000289.1:0-5975 GCA_963933585.1 uncultured Saprospiraceae bacterium | reverse complement strand
GCAGAACCCTGATACTAGACAAGCTTGTGTATCCATATACGATGGTAAGCTAATGGCTGGCGGAATTGTCTTGACTGGAGGTGGTGCATTATTAGCACATATTGAAAAGTTAGCGGCTTATCATACTGGAATGCCAACTCGTATTGGTTCTCCTGTGGAGCATTTGGCTCATGGTTATGCTCAAGATTTGAGCAGTCCGATCTATTCAACGGCTTTAGGTTTAATTTTGAAAGGATTGAAAGAAATGCCGCCTGCTAAAGAGGAGGTGGAAGCAGAGCAAGTTGTAACGGAAGAAAATGGAGCATTACAAGAAAGTAATGCGGAGTTAAAAAGTGGTAAATGGTACGAAGAGTTATTCCGTAAGACGAAGGAATGGTTTGAGGCAGAACCTGATACTGATTTTTAAAATTGGAGTCGGTTGTTGAGTAATTCGATATTACTGCTGTAATTGATTAACAATGAACTAATTAAAATTTAAAATAGTTTAATCATAACAATGAAAAATTATTTATTAAATAACAGTAAAGTTGTCGAGTTATTATCTAATAACAAGTTAGTGGTAATTGATGGAGGAGCGAGAGGTGAGGTTTTTAAACCAATGAATTTGTTGAATAAATCAATAATTCAAGTAGTTCGTTTTGAGCCTGACGCAGATGCTAATATTGTTAATGATTCGGATGATATTGTTATTTCAAAAGCATTGTGGAATAAAAGTCAAGCAATTGACGTAAATATCGCAATCGAACCTTCTACATCGTCTGTTTATCCTTTTAATACCAAGTTGCAAACTTATATTGATCCACAATTAGCAACTAGAAAAACGAAGAAAACAGTTACTGTCGATGCGATTAGTATTGATGAATGTCTTGAATAATATCTGATTAAAGGAATTGATTTTATTAAATTAGATATTCATGGTGCGGAATATGAAACCCTTCAAGGTGCATCTAAAGTATTAAAAAGTACTTTGGGTTTACTGGTAGAAAGTTGGATTATTCCTGTTCATTTGGAACAAAAAACCAGAGGAGACGTGGAACGCCTGGCTTTAGATAGTGGGTTCTATGTTTTTGAGGAAAATATAATTTCGAAGTGGGGACGAAAAACGGATAGGTTTATGAAAAGACAACCTGTTGCAGTGGATACATTATTTTTTAAAGATATTTTATTAAATAATGCAATAAATGATAAAGTCAAGATTATTAAATTAATTGGCTTGGCTGACTTATTTGGACATTATGGTTTTGCATGGCAAGTGACAAAGTATGCTGTTGATAATAAGATTTTGGATAAATTTTGGGAAGGTTTAATACTGAAACATCTTGAAAGTAAATCAGAAATGAAGTTGTCAAATCGACTTCGTGCTAAATTAATTCGAATCGTTAATCAATTGAATGATTGCGCGTTCAATTAATTGCAAACATTAAAGAAATTTTGATATAAGAAATCTTATCCTTACTTTTGAAATTCTCTTTAATTTTACTTAGCTCTTGGAAAATTATATAGTGTTAGTTTTCCAAACTAAAACGGAAATATTATGCAATTCAATCTAACAAACGGAGATTCCATCATAAAGGTAATTGGTGTTGGTGGTGGTGGAAGTAATGCGGTAACACACATGTTCAATCAAGGCATTGTTGGCGTGGACTTCATTATCTGTAACACAGATGAGCAATCGTTGGAACTAAGTCCTGTACCTGAAAAAATTCAATTAGGTCCTGAACTAACGGAAGGTCGAGGAGCAGGTTCACGTCCGAATATTGGTCGGGAAGCTTGTGTAGAATCGGTCGAAGATATTCGTTCTTTTTTGACAGATAATACAAAAATGGTTTTTATCACAGCAGGAATGGGTGGTGGAACTGGAACGGGTGCTGCACCTGTGATTGCAAAAGTAGCTCAAGAGTTGGATATTCTAACGGTTGGTATCGTGACGTTACCTTTCACATTTGAAGGTCGTCGTCGTCAGAATCAAGGAATGGAAGGCTTAGAAGAGTTGAAGAAAAACGTGGATACGATTATTGTTATTTCTAATGATAAATTGAGACAAATTCACGGAAACTTAACGTTGGCTCAAGCATTTGAGAATGCAGATAATATTTTGGCAACGGCTGCAAAAGGTATCGCTGAAATTATTACTGTTCCTGGTTATATTAATGTAGATTTTGAGGATGTAAACACGGTTATGCGTGGTTCCGGTGTTGCGATTATGGGAACATCTTCTATGGAAGGTGAAAACCGTGCAAGACGTGCTGTAGAGGCCGCTTTGAATTCTCCACTTTTGGAAGATAACGATATTCGTGGGGCACAACATATTTTACTAAATATTACTTCTGGAACGAAAGAGGTAACAATGGATGAAGTATTTGAAATTACAGAATATGTTCAAGAAGAAGCTGGTTACGGAACAGATTTGATTTGGGGAAATTGTTATGATGAAACTTTAGGTGATAAAATTAGTGTAACCGTAATTGCAACTGGTTTCGAAAAAGCAGCAGAAGTAGAGGAATTCGTAGAGAAGGAAGAAGTTAAACCTAAGCGTAATGTGGTTTCTTTAGATGATGAAGTCGATACAAAGCGACCTTACGATACCGGATACCGTGACAGTGAAAAAAAAATTTCCTTTGACTTAAATCCACATCCTAAGCAACAACGCAACGGCGAAGAAGAAGCTTATACGGAGAATCGTCAAGATGGTTATGAAATTCGCCAACGTCGTAGAGAACGGTTGAATAATTTACATTCTAAATTAAATAATCCACAGATTGTTAATGGTTTAGAAGAAGAACCGGCTTACTTACGTCGTAAAGTAGATTTAGAAGATGTTCCACATTCTTCTGAATCGTCGATGTCAAAATGGACATTATCTGATGATGAAAAGCCTGAATTGAAAAAAGGAAACTCGTTTTTGCACGATAATGTGGATTAACTGAAAATTAAATTAAAAAGATGGAGTTTTTTAAGACTTCATATTCTACTTATAAAGTAAATATTTTATTTGAAAAGGATGATAAAGGCTACTCGGTTTACTGAGTAGCCTTTTTTTTTAGCTATAAATCATAAATGATGAATTATTTATAAATACTTGACAGAGGTTTTAAAAAATCTGTTAAGCCTGAAACGGTAAAATTAATTCATCATTCATCATTTATCATTCAATGATTGGATGTTAAAAATAGGAATTACAGGCGGAATCGGAAGTGGAAAAACGACGGTTTGTAAAGTATTTGAAACTTTAGGAATCCCAATTTATTATGCGGATGATCGGGCAAAATATTTAATGAATACAAATGAATATTTGATTTCGGGAATTATAAAGTTATTTGGTGAGAAGGCGTATTTATCGAAGGGGGAATTGAATCGTCCACATATTGCTTCGATTGCCTTTTCGGATAAAAGTGTGTTACAAAAACTGAATGGTTTGGTTCATCCTGTGGTACATCAAGATTCTGAAAAATGGTTTTTGGAACAGCAAAATGTTCCGTATATTTTGAAAGAAGCCGCTTTACATTTTGAAACTGGAGGTTATAAAATATTGGACAAAATGATTACTGTTTTTGCTCCAAAGGACGTCCGGATTGAACGAGTCATGAAGCGAGATAATCGAACAGCCACAGAAGTAGAAGCGAGGATTAATAATCAAATGCCGGATAGTGAAAAAGTTAAACTAGCAGATTTCGTAATTTATAATGATGGTTCACAATCACTGATTCAACAAATTTATAATATTCATCAATTATTGATAACTCAATAATCTAAAATATTAAAAGCAATAATTATTTTTTTAGAATTAAAAAAAACTTTTCATTGTTTATAAGTATGCATTGTTAAGTGGTGAATAGCAAATGACTTTGGATTTTTCGAATTTAAGGCCTTACTCTTAAATCTGATTTTAAGCATCATTTCGAAAGTATCGAAAAAATATGGTATTGTAACGATTGTTAAGGAATATTAGGATTATAACTCTTAAGAAAGGTGTTAATAGAAAGTACTTTCTTGGTATCAATTATAGTTTTTAAAAATCAAATTATTACGAGTGATGTTTCTCAGAATTTCTCAGAATTTGCTTAATTTCTATTCAATATTTTCGGGAAAAATTATAGGGAAAAGCTATTTTTAGCGTTTCTTAAATAAAAAATGTCTTTTTGGTTTAATTATTGAAAAGTTAAGAAATGTAAACTATTAGATGGGAATATAGTTTACATTGAAATAGTTTCATAGCTTCGTTTATAAAGTACGTATAAAATTCTTCCATTCTTGTGTCTAAAACTATCAACTGTAACATCCTAATATAAAATCAATGCAGCTTAAATTTTTAATAACTGGCTTTCTTTTTGGCTTCACCTTAGCACTTTCAGCACAAAAAACGACTTCAATAGACGAGAGTATAACAGCAATCATCGAAGCAGATGAATCCTGGATTCTTTTTGAGAGTACGGAAGATAAAACGATTTTTATTGATTTCGAATCAATAAAAAGTACAATTAGCGATATCAGAATCAAAACCGAAAGTGACGAAATTCAATTCTCAGATGTTGTTTCGGATTTACCACAGGATGCCATTTATGAATTAGATTTAAGTACACTTCCCAAAGGCAATTATATAGTCGAAATCAGAACTTACCAAGAAGTATTTTCGAAAAAGATTAAGGTCTAAAAAAAATATTATACTTTTTATAACGGAGCAGGTAATAAATAACCGAGTCAAAATTTCGCGAAGTCCAGTTGCTGTGTGAATGGATAGGCTATTTTTTCTTCAGATGAGATAAAAATGCAAGTATAGCGGTAGCTGTAACGAGTATTTTTAGTGAAGTATGAAAGTAAAATAAGTAGATTATTTGTTTCCTATTCCCTTACGTCCGAATCAATCTGCAAATCAAACTCTTTCCTCAGCGTTTATTGTTATTATTGTACTTTAAAAAAGGACAAAACGATAATCAAATGAATCGCAAATTACCATTTTGGTCAATCACTGTTGGACTCGGTGGTTTTTTATCTGGCTTTGATAGGACTAGTATATTTGGTGCCAAAAAATCAATATGAAAATTGTGGAATTTAAATGACTTCTAATATGAGTTAGCTGTTGCTGTAGCGTTGTATGCAATAGTCATTGGTGTTTTATTTAGAGGTGTGATTTCTGATAAATTAGGATGGAAATAATTGTTAATAATCGGTTCAGTCGGTTATTTTTTTTGGTTTTAATCGCTTACGCATTTATTTTTGAGAATTTTATGGGTATTTTCGTTTTTATCTCTTTATTTATTGCAGCACACGGAATTATCCGGGGAGTAATTATTGAGGATTTATACCACAGCGATTTTTCCAAATAGAGTGTAGGTTATCGGCAGTCACTTGAAATGAGTACAGACTGGACTTTTGTAGCATTGCTAATGCTTTTCCATACTTTGCAGGTAAATATTTAAGTAAATATATTTGGGGTATACTCGCTGTAATGATGGTTTTTTAATTGCTTTTTGCCTTATTTTTGATACCGGAAACTAAAGGCGTTTCCTTAGAGAAATCAGAGAAATCAGAGAAAAAGAAATGACGAAATAGTTGTTAATTATAAATCAATTGCAAGAAAATCGTTCAACGATTGAACCCATTCTCAATCCTTCCCCTTTTAATGGCAAGGGGTGGGGATGGGTTTATATGAAAAGGCGATTTTTTATTTTCTTACAATTATCATATAAATCATAAATCATTAAATTAAATGAAAAAATTAAACCTTTTCTTTTTAATCATTTTTGCAATATTAATTTTAACGAATTGTAAAAATGAAGCAGAAACTACGGATACGAATCAACAAGAAGAAGTTTCAAAAATTGCTTTTTTTGAGGATCAACATCGACCACAATTCCATTTTTCTCCAAAAGAAAATTGGATGAATAATCCGAATGGAATGGTTTATTATGATGGGGAATATCATCTGTTTTATCAATATCATCCGGAAAGTACGGTTTCGGGACCAATGCATTGGG
>CAWVWD010000288.1:0-5990 GCA_963933585.1 uncultured Saprospiraceae bacterium | reverse complement strand
CCACCTTTAACAATGACAGAAGCACAACTTTTGGAATGTTGTGCAATTATCGAAAAAACGATTTTGGAATTTGAGAAATAAGAATTTCATTCTTCGATTGTTTCATTGTTATATTGCCGGTGCAGAAAACTCGGTATTCAATTGTTCCGTGAAACATGATTAAGATTCATATTAGAAAGCAGGTACTTCTTCGGAAGTGTCTGCTTTTTTTATAAAAATATCTTCTGCAGGTTTCGCTAATTTCGCAGGTTTGAAATAAAAATAAACGTCAGCAAGCTGATTTTATAATCTGCAGAGTCTGTGAAATCTGCGGGAGATTTTTTTTTATAATTTTTACAGTGTAAATTTAGCAATGAAGCAAAGGTCATAAAGTACACAAATTTTAATCTGACGTGATTAGAACACAGATTTAACGGATTATACAAAATGACACGGTTTTTTTTAAAAGCCCCGTTCAAATCCGTTTTTTCCGTTAAATCCGTATTCCAATCATGTTTGGATTTTTTTTGGTTACCAAAAAACCGATATAGATAATCAAACAACCGAGCCATGAAACTTTTTACGACTGAACATATCAATTTTCAATTCCCGTGGCGAACGTATCAAAAACGGATTTTGGAAAACTTGGATAAACATTTGGAAGATAGACAATTACATATTGTCGCTCCGCCTGGTTCTGGTAAAACAGTTTTAGGTTTAGAAGTCGTAAACCGGCTTAATTCGCCAACTTTAATTCTTGCACCGACCATCACAATTCGCAATCAATGGTCAGAACGATTGACGACTGATTTCCTACAAGGTCAGCCATTTTCGAAAGCTACCTTTGATATAAAAAACCCCGATTTACTCACCATTTCTACCTATCAAGGTTTGCATACCGCTTTCAAAGCGAATCCCGAGAAAGTACGGAATGATTTACGAAAGATAGGCATCCAAAACTTAGTCGTGGACGAATGTCATCATTTGAAAAATGAATGGTGGAAAACACTTTTTCAGCTTAAAGAGGAATTGAATTTAAGTATTATTGCCTTAACGGCAACGCCTCCTTTTGATGTAAGTGGTGCAGAATGGCAACGTTATCATCAGCTTTGTGGCGAAGTCGATGCAGAGATAAATGTGGCAGAATTAATCGCAGATAATAACCTCTGTCCGCACCAAGATTACATTTATTTCTCAATGCCAACGCAGGATGAAAGTATTGAAATCACGAAGTTTTATGACGATGTTGGTGATTTTATTGACAAATTAAAAATAAATTCTACGTTCAAAATGTGGATAAGAGAACATCCGTTTTTGCAAGAATCAAAGGCGAATTTAAAAGCGATTTATGAAATGCCGGATTACTTTTCGGCTTTATTGATTGTCAATGAGTTTTTCAATGGTAGTGTACCGCTTGGAACGGTCGAAATTCTTGGTGGCGACATTGAGGATTTACCAATTTTGGATAAAGATTGGTTGCAATCATTTTTGAATGAAGCGTTATTTAAGGATGCATATTTCCAACAGTTTACCAAAACGGAAGCGTTTAAAAATATCATTCGACAATTGAGAAAAATTGGTGCGATAGAACGAAAAAAGGTCGTTTTAACAGAATCCGATAGAATCAATAAAAAACTCCGATTAAGTACCTCGAAACTAAATAGTATTGCGACGATTGTCGCACATGAATCGCAAAGTCTGAAAGATAATTTGCGAATGGTGATTTTGACGGATTACATTCGTAAGGAGGAAATGCCGACGTCGGAATTTGATATTGAAAATCAAGAAAAAATTGGTGTTGTACCGATTTTTGAACGGTTGCGAAAATGCTTTCCGATTGAAGTGAATTTAGGAATTTTGTCCGGCTCATTAGTCGTGATTCCAAAATTTGCGTTGCCGCAATTAAAACAGATTATTCAAGATAAAAATTTAAAAACGGAACAACTATCTACCAAATCACTTCCGCACGATTCTGATTATTTGAAAGTCGAAACTTCAGGCGAATTATCCACAAAAATTGTAGAAGTTATCACAGAATTATTTACAAAAGGTGACGTTACTGTTTTGGTTGGAACGAAATCGCTTTTGGGCGAAGGTTGGGACGCTCCTGCTATCAATACTTTGGTATTAGCGACTTTTGTCGGTTCTTATGTTTTATCGAATCAAATGCGAGGCCGAGCAATTCGGACACAAAAGGGCAACTCGAACAAAACAGCAAATATATGGCACCTCATCTGTATAGATCCAACAGACAACAAAGGCGGACACGATTTTCAGATTCTAAAGCGTCGTTTTAAGGCTTTTCATGGCGTTGCATTTACTACAAATCCGATGATTGAAAATGGTATAAACCGATTTCATTTACCGAATTTTCCGATTGATGCACCTAAAGTAAATCGGATTAATCAACGAATGTTGAAGCATGCTGATAATCGTTCTCGATTGCAAATGGATTGGCAAAGGGCATTAGGAAATGGTAGGTGGATGGTCGAAGAAATTAAGTTACCGATTATTCGACAAAAGTCGTATCAGAAAGTGCGTTCGAATATTACACAAACATTAATCGACGCTTCAAAAGCAGAAATTGATAGATTGAGCAGTAATAATTGGTTGGTTTTGGTTCTTAATTTTGCGGCCACTTTTTTGACGTATCAATTCTTGTTTGAATATGCGATTGTCGCCATCGTAATTTCCATAATTACTGCGATTTCGCTTTTTATTGCCAATATCAAAACGTATTTCAAAGCCTTTATTTTATTGCGTAAACAACGATTAATTACGGCGATTTTCAATAATGAGATGATTGCAAAATTAAGTTTAATATTTATATTAGTCAGTGCGATTTCGGTTGGTTTATTTATATTTATCAATCTTCCTGTAGTGATTTTATTCCTTGCGTTTTTTGCATTATTCTTCGTTTTGACTCGCAAAATTCCATTTTTAAATACACTGAATTATTCGCAATACCTCGATTTTTATGAAAATTTCGAGGAAGAGCATTTTATAAAAAATATCGGTCAAGCGATTTTTAAACAATTGCTTGAAAGTAATTACATTTTACCTTCAGATAGAAATAAAATTACGGTTAAAACGAACAAAAATAGCTTTGGAGAAATCACTTGTTATTTAGAAAATGCGTCAACTTTCCAAAATCAATTATTTTTGGAAGCATTAACTGAAGTTATTAACCCGATTGAAAATCCACGATACTTGATTCGTATCAGCCGAGATACTTTACGAGAATATGATACGCCTTTTTATGCTGCTGTTCCATCACTTTTTAGTAAACGAAAAGCCGATGCAACTGCATTTTCGAAAGATTGGACAGCTGAAATTTCGATGAATAATTTGATTTATACTCGAACACCTGATGGTCGTTTGGAACTTTTAAAAGCACGAGGTTTGTCTTTGAACCCAGAATCACATCCGAAAGTGGAACGAGTAAGTACTTGGCGATAACATTTTGATTTTTTGGGCAAGTCAAAATGAATACTTCCAATGTGATTGGAAAGCAGATTTGAACGGATTTTTTTAAAAATAGGAATGAATATTTAAGTCTTGAAAGGTATCCGTTTTTGAAGCACAAACGAAAATTCCTGTCAGGTAGGGTCTTTTGAAATAATACTTTTATTCCTCATTCCCAATAATTTCCACCTTTCAATTATCGTTAAATTTCTGTAAATTACAACACCCCTTAAAAAACAACACGACAAGACTTTGATAATTATGAAATTGATAAAACTAATTTTTATAGTATTCATTTCCTTTTTGAGTTCAAATTTGATTGCTCAAGAAGTTCACGAAATTCGATATTTAAGAGATGGCGTTTCGTACAAATGTCTCTTGGTGAAACAGGAAGGTGGTGATATATATATGCGTGTTCGATATACGGATAAAGAGAAAAAAGTTCGCTTGGTAGAAGTTCCGTACTCGACTTTGAGTGGTTCATCGAATAAGAAGAAACGAGAAATTTTGAGGGGTGGAACGCCGAAATATATTAGCAGCAGAGGAAATAATAATTATAAATCTATTCATTTAGTTTTTATTGCAGCTGCCGTAAAACCTTGGATTTATTTTGAACTTAATGATGCTAAAAGTAAAGTATTGGCGGAACGTTATCGGAAATTAGCGATAGGTAAGGTTTCGGAAGCTTATTTGAAACAGTTTTATTTTAGCAAAGA
This sequence comes from uncultured Saprospiraceae bacterium, assembly GCA_963933585.1. Classification (GTDB taxonomy): domain Bacteria; phylum Bacteroidota; class Bacteroidia; order Chitinophagales; family Saprospiraceae; genus CAWVWD01. The sequence continues at coordinate 1,830 of CAWVWD010000288.1, read as the reverse complement.
ATCTGAATTTTCGACCTTAAAAAAAGTTTTGGAAGTCGGTGAAGCCGCAAGTCCGAACCGTTTCATTACGTTACATTTGATTGTGGTAGCAAATACGAAAATTTCGGATATTGGTGCAGGATGCCGAGTAGATGAAAGAAATATCGTGAAGGAATTTGAGACCGTTAGTAAAGTATTGGGAATCAATTTAAAGACATATATTATTGATGGCGATAATTTTAATAAACAAAAAACCTTGGCGACGTTAGAAAAAATCAAACCTCGAAGCAATGATGTTATGATGTTTATATATCGTGGTCACGGTTTTCGTTGGTCTGATCAATCAGAATCTTGGCCACAAATGGATTTGAGAAATGGGAATTATGGTCGAATTTCTAAAAATACATCTATTGGTTTGACAGAAGTTTTTAATACGATTCGTAAGAAGGATGCACGTTTGAATATCGTTTTAGCAGATTGTTGTAATAATGATATTGGTATCAATAGAAAAACAAAAACGCCTATAAATGCCTTGGAATCAAAAGGTTCTTACGATATTAAAAAATTGAAAAAACTATTTTTGGAATCGAAAGGAAGTCTTATTTCTTGTGCAGCGAGTCCCGGTGAATATTCTTGGGTAAATACGTCAAAAGGTGGTTTTTATACGTTGAGTTTTATTCAAGCTTTAAGAAAAGAGGTGAGTTTGAAAAATAATAATGAAACAAATTGGAAAGATGTTTTAGATGAAACGGTTGAGGGTGCAAAAAAGAAAACGGAGCGTTGCAAAGAATGTACGGCGCAGACGGGGAAATTTTATTCAAATGTAAAGTAGGAGCGTTTTGAGGCGTTAAATTTTTAAGATTTTGCCGCTTAAAACTTAACACCTTAAAATATCAACAATTAAATAAGATGAAAATAAAGTACTTATTTTGGGTGATATTGTTGAGTCTTTGGAGCAGTAATTTGTTTGCTCAAGACTTATATGAAGTTAAGTTTTCGACTAACGGAATGGATTATAAAGGTTTGCTCGTCATGTTCAATGAAAGCAAAATATATATGCGAGTCGGTTATACGGATGGGGAACAAACTTATCGTGTGGTACAAGTCGATTATACGTCGGAACAAGGTGTTTCGCAAGGAAAGGAATATTTGATATTGATTGGTAGCAACCCAAAATTCGTTACCGCAAAAGGGAAGTATGATTACAATCCTGATCACTTGCTTTTTATGGGCGAAATGGATAAACCTTGGGTGATTTTTGATTTGAATGATATTAATAATAGTACAATTGCAAGTTCGTTTAAACCTTTAAAAAAAGGAGCTGTAACGGAGCGTTATTTACGATCATTTTATAAAAGTACAGCATCCGACTTTCTCGCAATTAAAAGAATGTTCGGCATCGAAACACCAACATCTACGCCTGAACCTGAGCCGGAAGTAACGCATAATAACAAAAAAGCGACTTTGCATTTAGTCGTGATTGCGAATACAGCGATTACAGATATTGGAGCTGGCTGTAATGTGGACAAACGCAACCTTATTAGTGAGTTTAATGGTGTGGCGAGTACGCTTGGCGTTGGATTCAAAAAGTACATTGTGGAAGGTAGTAGTTTTACGAAATCACAAACTTTGGCAACTTTAAATAACCTCTCCCCGGGCAGCAATGACATCATCGTTTTTATCTATCGTGGTCACGGTTTCCGATGGTCAAATCAGACTGAAACTTGGCCTCAAATGGATTTGCGAACAAATGCTTACACTCGCTTAAGTCAAAATACGACGCTGAGTTTGCAAGAAGCTTATCGCCTCATCAAAAGTAAAGGAGCGAGGTTAAATATCGTATTAGCCGAC
>CAWVWD010000287.1:0-6023 GCA_963933585.1 uncultured Saprospiraceae bacterium | reverse complement strand
AATAAAGAATCGTCATTTTGAAATTGTTTCAAGATGACGATCCTTTGTTTTTTCACTGACTAAGCTGGAGCTTGGTGTTATATTTTTACGAGAATATTTCTTCGTCTTTCGTTACTTCAAGGACGATTTTATAATCGCCGAAATTCATTGGCTTTTTGGAATAAAAGTTATCATTTGGATGAGGCGATAATTTTTCCAATTTGATTTTATAACCTAATATAGAAACGGCATCACCACATTCTGTACATTTTCCACCTTGATATTTTAGTTTTATAAACTTGCTAATTTCGCCTTTTTCTACTTTGATTTCTATTTCTACTTCACCTTCCCAAAGGCATTTCCAAGTTTTTGGACATCGAGATTCATCGACGACCTTCACGAATGAAAGATGTAAATTATCCGAACTGATGGACACTTTTTCGTTTACTTCCAAAGGAATGGCTTCATTTACCTCGTAATCACTTGAAAGTGTAGGTAACTGAGGTTCATTCAAACATCCATAGAAAGCTATTAATAAAGTGTATAATATCATTTTTTTCATTGTGTAAAGGTTTTGCCATTCATAACGTACTAAATCATATTTCGTTATTCAAGTCGCAAATATTAACTTTTTTGAGTAATAGTTTGTATAAAATTAACGATTATTTAAAGCCAAGATTGTGAAATAGAGTGAGTGAAGAACTACATTTGTAGTAATTCATCGTTAATTTATATCATTATAATTTTTATACTTTGAGCATTATTTATAAATATAATTACAAGCTGATTCCAATATATTTGATAATATTGATATTGCTTTGTATTCTGTTATATTTTCTGTCGTTTCCATTCTTTGACCATGCGATATTGAATAGTTATTTAACAGAATCTCCAAGATATTTGTCATTTTACCCAAATGAGCATTACTCTATCACTAACTTAGTGAGTGGTTTTTTGTTAATACTCTTAATTGGTGTAAATTTAGCTATCTTCATCGGTGGTATTTTAGCAATCACTTTTAGTGAATTTTCAAGTCTTCGTTTTATTAATAGAAGCCGAAGTGTAATCGAATTATTTACGAATGTTCCGTACGTGGTTTATGGTTATTTATTGTTGCTGATGTTCAATGAATTTATAGATTTGACAAGTGGGTTTAATAACCTTATCGTTAGTGGATTGGTTTTGGGCGGAATGATGTTGCCGACAATTAGCAACAAATTCATTAGAGTTTTTCAATCTGTTCCTTATGATCAGCGAGAAGGTGCATATAGTATGGGAGCGACTCCATATAAGACGGCTCTTATGGTTCTGGTTCCTTCTCAACGTAAATTATTTATTTCTTCTATTATTGTTACAATCGTCAGAACTTTTTGTGAAATCTTGATTGTATTATTAGTCGCCGGATTTATTATTGACAAAATAGCAGTAATCATTTCTATTTTTATAGTTGCAATAATTGGAACTTGGATTAGTCAACTATTAAAAAAATCTCACTATAAAAGTGAAGCACTTTAATAAAAACGTTATGCTTCAAATAGAGAATTTAAGGGTAGCTCGAAATGAGCGGTATATTCTGAAAAATGTGACCATGACTATTAACAGCCATGAAATCGTTGCTTTGGTCGGCCCTCCAGGACATGGAAAATCTATATTTCCAAGAGCAATAAATCGCTTATTTCCATCAGATGCTGCTTATAAAGTAGAAGGGAATATTTTTTTTGAAGGACGATTAACCGCTTCGATTCCTACGGAAAAACTACGTCAAGAGATAGGTATGATTTTCTCAAAACCAAACCTATTTCCAATGTCAATTTATGAGAATATTACTTTTGGACTTCGCTTAATCGGTATTACGAATAAGGTCATGCTGGATAAACAAATACGAATTAGCTTAGAACTTGTTGGACTTTGGAAAGATTTACAAAATATTCTCAACGCGCCAATTACTCAATTGTCATTAGAACAGCAACAGCGACTTTGTTTGGCTCGAACATTGGCACTTCAACCCAAGGTTATTCTAATGGATAAACCGACACTTTCATTAAATAGTAGCTCGAAAAGCTCTTTTGAGGAATTGATTTTTAAGTTAAAAGAAAAATATACGATTATTGTAACGGTTGAGGATAAATTACAAGCGGGAAGAATCAGTGATAAAGTTGGATTTTTTTATCATGGAAATTTGGTAGAATACGGAGAGACCAAAAATATTTTCACTCATCCACAAGAAGAATTGACAGAAAGTTTCATTACGGGAAGAATTAGTTAAGAGGAGTTGAGCGGAAGCTGAAGTGTCGATTTCAACAATTATAAATTTATAAATAATGGATAATCAGACCTGACAGGTTCTAAGAACCTGTCAGGTCTTTATCTAAAAAAAGACCAATTAATAGATGACAAATTTAGAAACACAGTTAGAGGCTTTGAAAGATCAAGTCGTTGGGATGATGCAGTTAGTTAGGACACAATTGGCAAATGCAAATACGGCTTTTTTGAAAAAAAATGATAGTTTGGCAAGAGAAGTAATTCATTACGAAAATCGAGTCAATGCAATGGAACTAAGTATAGATAAGGAGTGTGAGATGATTTTTGCATTATATAAACCTGTCGCTATTGATTTGCGATTTGTGATTGCTGCTTTGAAAATGAATACGCAATTAGAAAGAATTGGTGATCATGCAAAAGCAATTGCAGAATATACACTTCAGATGGAAAAGCCTTTTGAAAAAAAATTATTAAAGAAACTTCGGTTTAATGAAATGGTTGAAACGGTGCTTTCTATGATAGATGATGCAATTCATGCTTTTAATTTTGAAAACACAAAATTAGCTCGTTGGATTTTTGGAAAAGATGCGACAATTAATGAAATTAATAAACATGCTTTCGTTGTAATCACCACATTAGTGAAAGAAGACCCTTCTGATATCGAACGTTTTTTAATGATTTCTTCTACAATTCGTAAACTGGAACGAGTTGGCGATTTGGTAAAAAATGTGGCGGAAGAGACCGTATTTTATACCGAAGCGAAGGTTTTGAAACATAAGAGTAAAAAATAATTTCTAATTGGAAATTATTTATCGTTTCGGCGTAATAAAAGATATAACTTTTTCGAGAAGGAGGACATTTTACAATGTCTTCCTTCTTTTATTTTAAGGATGATTTGATTGTGTCGATCACAAAAGTTATCGAAACTTCATTTTAATAATAATAGATTACGATTTTTTATAAATGGTTAATAATTGAGATAATCAAAAAAAAATAAAATCCTCCCTTTATAAAATAATCTTCTTTCACCTGAATATTAATCTTATCAAATGATAATTATTCAAAATTATAACTGCCTGATTATCAAAATTAAGTAGTTATAATTCTAATGTTAAGGGGAATTTATTAACCATTATAAATGAACCTATAGAAATAATAAAAACATATTATTAAATTTGTTAATTGATAATACTATTTGTTCAATTGCAATAAATTTTGCATTTTTAACCTATTATAATCTACCTAAGTAATATTATACATTTTCTAATTTAACTTACAAGTAATTGATTATCAAGTATTAATAACATAAAAAAGCTACCTTTCTAACGTTATAACGGTGAATGTCGGCTACTTTAGCTACTGCTGAGTATTAATAAATACGGCAACTAAATCCGCAGTTACGAGAATACTCGAAAATTTACAACCTTAGAAGAATCGCCGAAATCTTACGACAATAATAACTATGAGAAGAGTATTCTATTTAATCATTTTAATGATTTTAATTCTTCCTTATCAGATTCATGCACAAAGAATTGGAATTCTTAATCGTGAAAAATCTGATAAAATTGACCGATTATTGAATTTATACGACTCTTTTGAAGTGTTAAGTGCTGTTGTTTTGGTTGCTCAAGATGGAAAAATTATTTATAAAAAAGGTTTTGGTGAAGCAAATCAGGAATGGAAAATTAAGAATACATCAGATACAAAGTTCCGAATTGGTTCATTGACAAAACAGTTTACAGCTGCCATCATTTTGCAATTAGAAGAAGAGGGTAAGCTCAAAGTAAGACATAATATTTCTGATTATCTTCCACATTATAGAAAAGATATTGGTGAAAAGGTAACAATCCATCAGTTACTTAATCATACCTCAGGCATTCCTAGTTTTACGAGTCGTCCAGATTTCATTAGTACAATCATTCGAAGTTATATTCCGATAAAAGAATTAGTCAAAGAGTATTGTAGCAATGATTTAGAGTTTATACCAGGGGAAGAGTTCAAGTATAATAACTCCGGTTACATCATCTTAGCAGCCATAATCGAAGCCACAACTGGAATGAGTTATGAAGAAAATTTAAAAAAACGAATTCTAGACCCTTTAAAGATGACCGATTCTGGCTATGATTCGCCTTATACGGTTTTAGAAAAACGAGCATCCGGTTATCAAAAAATTGGTTTTAAATATATAAATGCAATGTTTATTGATATGTCAATTCCTAATGCCGCCAGTGGAATGTATTCTACAGTCGACGATTTATTCAAATGGGATAAAGCCTTAAAAGGCAATGAAATATTATCTAGAAAGGCAAAGAGGAAAATGTTTAGTCCAGAACTCGGTAACTATGGTTATGGCTGGTATATAGAAGATACTCAAACCAATATTAATGGTTCTGAAACTCTAAAAGCTTATCACACTGGCAGCGTTCCGGGTTTTATATCTTTAAATATTAAACTTATAGAGGATAATCATTCTGTCATCATCTTGGCAAATAGTGACGTCGTTCCTATTCTCGAAATTGGAGATAAATTAGTCGCTACACTTTATGACTTACCGTATGATTTACCTCGAAAACCTATTATTCCAATGATGTTACAATCCATTGAAAAACAAGGAATTGAGATTGCTATAGGTGAATATAAACGTTTAAAATCTACTCAAAGAGGTCTTTGGAAGATTCGTGTTGGAGAATTAGATTATTTGGGGAAAGAGCTAATAAAATTGGACAAAATGGAAGAAGCTTTAATAATTTTCAAGCTAAATATCGAAGAGTTTCCTCAAAGTGATATCCCTTATGAAAGCTTGGCGAGTTATTATGAAAGAAATGGAAATAAAACGAAAGCACTAGAATATTACCAAAAGGCATTGGAAATTAATCCATATAATGAACGAGTAGCAAGAAGAATAAAGATTTGGAGATAGCAACCTTAAATTGAAATCGCAGAATATCAAATTTTAGATATTCTGCGGTTCAACTTTCGTCAGAACGACTGAAAAAAATTATATTCTTATCACCACTTCTACTTCATCTTTCAATATAATGCCATCCGAAGTTTCCCATTCAAACGTAAAAATATACGGTTCACTAAGAAATTTTAATGGAATTGAATCAATCGTAATAATACTATACCCTTCATAACTTAATGTTTCCGGAAAATTCACGTATTCCTTAAACTCTGGATGTTCCAATATATTCGTATTTGGCAAAAGCCTTGTTCCTGACCAATAAATTGGGTGATTTACGGACATGCTCGATTTTGTAATAACCGGAGGATTTAAAGCGATTCCATTACCACAACCGTAAGCAGTATTCATTAATCCCCATTTTAATCTATTTTCAGGGTTTATACTCGCCAATTCAACAACGCTACGAACTTCAAAAGCAACTTGATGACGAATTGTATCTGTATAAATAGAACTGTATGTTCCATCGGATTCTTCTACTCTATCCAAAGCATGAATTCCAACATCCTTTAAATAAAAAAATACCGGTGAAGGACAAATATCGCTGATGCATCCCGATATAAAATTTAGCACGAAGATGACACCGAGCACTACAATTATTTTGGTAAAAGTATTTTTCATAAGTAATTATAATAATGACTTTTTTTGAGGAAAAAATTTAGTGTATTGAAAACGCTACTTAATCAAATAAAAACGCTAAACTTAAATCATTAGCTGCTTTACATTAGTATGAACTATTATTTTCTTTGACAAAGTTAATAAAACTTTAAAATTGAAATGGAGATTGAAATTATTCCTTGTATCGTTAAAGGAGAATTAT
>CAWVWD010000286.1:0-6040 GCA_963933585.1 uncultured Saprospiraceae bacterium | reverse complement strand
ACTGATTCCCCAACGAGGAAATAATTGTGTCAATAACTGATGTGTCGAACCAAAAACCGCACGAGAAGCCAAAATATGATCGCCTTGACTTACAAATGTGGCAATACTCGTAAATACGGCAGACATTCCTGTAGCAGTTGCAAATCCTGCTTCTGCACCTTCTAATAAACACATCTTTTCAATAAATTCATCTACACTCGGATTTGAATATCGAGAATAAATATTTCCATCTTCTTCTTTTGCAAATACTGCTCGCATTTGTTCCGCATCATTAAATACAAAACTCGATGTCATATAAACAGGTACACTATGTTCTCGATTTTGCGACCGCTCGGCCTGCGTTCGTATTGCTTTAGTTTCAAATTTTTTCATTGATGAATTCAAATTTTTATGATGTAAAATTCATCTATTTGGATGAAGTTTAATTGATTAATTTCAAAGGTAATTATTTGAAAAGGTGTAAATTGAAATTGTTAAAATATTTACACTGTTGGTTTATAAATGAATAAATCTAATTGAAACTATATCTTTTCGCACTATGAATTAGTACAGAAATAAAATGACTACAACACTCAAATTATAATATCAATAGTCAATAAACAGTTTTTATAAATATTTTCACTTGAAAAAAACACTTAAGTACTATGAAGAAACTAATGATTCTACCAATCATGTTATTAATTATCAATATCGTATCCGGGCAAAATTCTACGGCACGAATTTTAGAATATGTCAATTGTGGCTATGCCAAAACCTTCACCTATCGTCTTGAAGCAAAGTGCCATGAAAATGAAACAGTTCTATATCGTTGGTTACTTAAAGATTTCGGAACACCTGCAGAAAATGCAACACTTCACACCTTCTATTTTGCGACTACAAATGATAAATATGAACTAACAAAAGGGAGAAGTCTTTGGAAGGAATTCGAGAAGAAAATGATTGCAGAATTAGATAGTATTAAACAATTCGATGCGGAACGTCAAGAAATTTTGATGGGTTTGTCACAAACAGATTCTTTACATAATGCCGTGAATCGCTTACCAGGATTACAGAAAAGAAGAGATAGTTTTTGGAAAGCTCGTAAAGCAAAAAAAGATACTTTCAAAGAATATGAAATAACTTATGCGACAGCTAAAGAATCTTACGAAGAAGGAGATTTGTTACCAAGTAAATGGGATATTGTAGAAGAGACCTATCTGGCAATGAAGGAAGAGTTAGGTTTCTTAAAAACAGAACTTAAAAAAATGAATGCTAAAATTACTAAGTATCGAGAAGATGTCGCTCGATTAAAAAAGGAAACAGGATTATTACAGTATAAATCATATCGGGAATTTTAATTAATCTCACGTAAAAACAAGGTTAAAAATAAGGTTAAAAACAAGATAATAAAGTTTAATTTTTCAATAAGAAACGGTTACAGATTCTGTATTGACACCTAAATTTATAATCGTTTCTTTACCTCAAGTGGATATAAAAAATTACTATTTCTAAACTATTAAAAATCAAATAGTTTAAATATCCATTAAAATCAAAACTATTATTTTTTTTATAGTTTTTTACGATATTTTTATTGGAATTCTCCTCAAAATGACGAACATTTGTTAGAATAAATGCGTTATGATGTTCCTTATTAATTATCTTTAAAACGATAATCAAAATTTAAAATCAGATTATTATAATATTCAATCATTATAATAAAACGATGAATCAAGAGTAATGAAATTTGTATATCGTAACATCAGATAACCTTCAAGATTCTTTTTCAAGAAAGCAAAATTTCGATAAACATGGAAGATACAGTGGTAAAAGTGGCAACTTTAAAGGGTGGTGAATTCTTAATAAAAGAAACAGATCCTCAAAGTGTTTTCATTCCTGAAGACATGACAGAAGAGCAACAAATGGTACTAGAAATGTGCCGTGATTTCATCAAAAATGAGGTTCATCCTGTTGCACCAAAAATTGAAAATCAAGTTCCGTTATTAGAAAAGGCAGCAGAGCTGGGTTTGTTGAGTTCTCACATTCCAGAAGTTTATGGCGGAATGGAAATGGATAATAATACGAACACTATTATTCTTGACGGTTTGGGCGGAGCAGGTGGCTCATTCACGACATCGTATGCAGCTCATACAGGAATCGGGATGTTACCGATTTTGTATTATGGTACAGAAGAACAAAAACAGAAATATTTACCAGGATTAGGAAATGGCCAGCTGAAAGCATCTTATTGTTTGACTGAACCAGGTTCGGGTTCAGATGCGTTAGCCGCAAAAACTCGTGCTGATTTAACGGAAGATGGTAAACATTATATTATTAATGGTCAAAAAATGTGGATTACCAATGCTGGTTTTTCTCATGTTTTAATCGTTTTTGCACAAGTAAACGGTGAATATTTCACTGGATTTGTGGTTGATAAAGATACAGAAGGAATTACATTAGGAGCAGAAGAAGATAAGATGGGAATTAAAGGTTCTTCTACCCGTCAAGTATTTTTTGAAAATGTAAAGGTTCCTGCTGATACTGTTTTAGGAGAAATTGGAAAAGGTCACTTGATTGCCTTTAATATTTTAAATGTTGGGCGTTTCAAATTAGGTGCTTTATGTGCTGGAGGAATGAAACAAGCAATTACAGAATCTGTAAAATATGCGAATGATCGTATTCAATTCAAGCAACCGATTTCTAATTTTGGAGCGATTAAGTACAAATTAGCAGAGCAAGTTATCAAAACTTATACTTTGGAAAGTGCTGTTCTAAGAGTTTCTAACTTAATGCAAAAGATGAGAAATGACTTGAAAGAACAAGGCGTTTCTTATTCAGATTCATTACTACAATCTGCGGAAGAATATGCAATTGAATGTGGATTATTAAAAGTTTTAGGTTCTGAAAACTTGGATTACGTGGTAGATGAAATGGTTCAGATTCACGGTGGAAATGGTTTTTCTGAAGAATATGCAGCAGCACCGTCTTATCGTGACGCTCGTATCAATCGCATCTATGAGGGTACAAATGAGATAAATCGTATGTTGATGGTTAACATGCTTTTGAAACGCGCGATGAAAGGTAAAATCAATATTACAGATGCCGCTTGGGCCGTTCAAAAAGAATTATCGTCAATGCCAAGTTTTGATACAGTTGATGGTGATTTTGCAGTGGAACAAAAAGCAGTTAAGAACTTCAAAAAAGTAGCTTTAATTGTAGCAGGAGCAGCTGTAAAATACCAAATGGATGGTAGATTGGATCTTCGAGTAGAACAAGAAATCTTGATGAATATAGCAGATATCATGATTCAATTGTATGCTGCAGAATCTGTTTTATTACGTGTTCAAAAACTATCAACACTTAAATCTACCGACGAAATCGCTACACAAATTGCAATGATGAAGGTAGTATTTAATGACGCAAATGATGCGATTGCTAAGTTTTCGAAAGATGCTTTATCTTCATTTGCAGAAGGTGATGAATTAAGTATTATGCTTATGGGTGTAAAACGCTTCACGAAATTGGCGCCTGTAAATGTGAAAAATGCACGTCGTCAAGTAGCTAAAGAATTAATCGAGGCAAATGAATATTGCTTCTAAGGTAATACGACTTTTTAAATCGTATTAATAAAATTAACAAAAATCCTTGTCAAATTTGACAGGGATTTTTGTTTTTAACATATGATAATTCCTTTTATTCGGTTTGTTTTCCGCAATACTGCCAAATCGTAAATTCTATGATAGATTTCCTATAGTTTCTATATGTTATCTTCAATAGTTAATAAATTGACCTTAGCACTAGAATCCATCTATTGACATTAAAAACCAGATAATTATGATTTAGAATAATAATTATTCGACAATATTATCGAGAATAGTGAAAATAAATCGTGGAGTAGTAACCAGCTAAATATTTAAAAAAGCAGTTTACCGTTATTTTTAATTCACCTGTTATATGGTCATTTGTATCTTGAGATATCATATTTAACGATATTTCTAGTATTAATAAATAGGCACTGTTCTAGATTTTAAATTTTATTGCTGAATAGTGAGATATAAAATATGATAATTAATAATCTGATTTGATTTTAAAATCATGTTAAAATGAAAAAAACTAAAAACAAATCATTCATAATCAATGTTTTATATATTTAACGAGATTAATTCATACATTATCTAATGAATGAATTATAAGATATATAGATAAATATTTGTAAATTTGATAAATTTTACTTATTATAATAGGAAATATTTTTCATAAAAAACACGCGAAATGGCATTAAAAAAGTTTAAACCGAAGAATTTAGACGAGTATGTAGAACTGAAACCGGGAATTTGGGCAAGAAGAGACAGAACAAATGTTCCTATTTCTAAAGTTCCTAACTCGGATACCTCGGAAGAAAATTAAACGATTAATAAGCATATTATTGAAAAGCGTTTCCAGGTTATTTGGAAACGCTTTTTTATTTTTCGTCACTAACAGGATTTTAGTTATTTTGTGGATTATTCAGGAATATTGAAAACTATCCTATAATGAAAAATATAATTACGTCGATAGCAATTGCAGTAATCGCTTTAATTATTGGCTATTTTGCTTCGTCATATCATAACTTTTTCAGCATCAGAAAAACGACTGAAGAGAAAACCACCGTTTTACTAGAAAAGGTAAAAATGGTTTCCAAATTAGTGACTATCGAAGGTTACTTTTCAGAAGTTTGGCAAGTGAAAAAATCGTATGATTATTATCCAGATTTTCTATATGGTAAAAAAGCAATCTTAAAGGTAACGGGAAAAGTTTCTGTCGGTTATAATCTCGAACAAATGAAAATAGAAACTTTTCCAGAAGAAAAGATACTTAGAATCAGTAATATGCCAAGCCCCGAAATTATTTCTGTTGACCATGATTTAGAATATTTTACTTTGTCCGCAGGTACATTTACCTCTTTTTCGACTAAGGAATTGACTGAATTTAATACTATCGCAAAGGATACTTTAATCGCTGCAGCTCATCGTAGCCGATTATTTAGCGCTGCGAATGAAAAGGGAAATGATGTGATCAACTTAATTGAATTAATTGTCAAAGATGCAGGTTGGGCAGTCGAATTCATAGTTGAACCTTTTACTCCAAGCATTTTAGGTGCTCCTGATAGCTTACAAAAAAAACTATCTCCATCTGAACTTTTAAACTAATCACCAAAAATACGCTAATGATACAACACATTTCCATGAAGATTATCGACCAATGGCGGGCCGACAATAAGGATTTCCAGTTAATTGATGTACGGGAACCATCCGAACATAATGCAGAAAATATTGGAGGAATTTTGATTCCGTTGGGAGATATTATGAGTAATAAAGACAAAATTAAGCACGGGAAACCTGTTGTTATTTACTGCAAAAGAGGTATCCGAAGCCAAATCGCAATTCAGCGTTTACATCGGAAATTACCGGGAGTTTTGTTTTATAATTTAGAGGGTGGAATTTCTGAGCTGTAATATCAATGCTACGTCATTTATATTGACCTATACTATATTCAAGTGCTTTTCCATAAGGATATTATTTTCCCAATTTTGAATTCTTTAAACTTAAAATTGCTCAATTTCTTAATCATTTAGTACACCAAAATATATTTACAGCCTTATTTTCGCTAGAGATAGGACTCTCCCTAAAACACTAAGACATTGATAATCGAATATTTACATTGTACTTTAAAGCGTTTTTCCATAGGAAAAGTACTTTGAGCTTATTTTAAGAAAATACCAAAAGTTATTATCATATTTTATTTCTGCAATTCTATTCCAGCCGAAATATATTTAGCTTAAAAGGTAATGGCATAGGCAAACAAAGAATTTACTGATTTTTTATATCGAAATCTATTTTCAAAATAAGGTCTAAAAGAAATTCATCATCTAAAATCGTAGTTATACTTTTTGAGAAGTAATATTGAGAAGGATATAAATATGATTTTTCTATCCTTCTCAAGTCTTAAATTTATTATACTATCTTAATAAGTCACATAGTTTTGATTTATCAAAGAAGGTTTAAAAGCATACTTAAAATTAGCC
>CAWVWD010000285.1:0-6074 GCA_963933585.1 uncultured Saprospiraceae bacterium | reverse complement strand
TCAATTACACGAAAATTGGCAATGGACTTGTCGGGATTTTTCGTGTGGCGAATCTGTTTTGGTGGAGGTTAATTTCTCCGCAGATTTTTAGGCGTTATTGGTTTTTTTTAATGCCGAAATTATTCGTCGGCACGATTATTTCAATAAAACCTTCCGTCATGCTGAACTTGTTTCCATATCTCCCAACAAAAAAGGCAGTGACTTAACTAAACGGAGTTACGCTGCCTGCAAGAGATACGGAAACAAGTTCGGCGTGACGGTGTTTTTTTTTAGATTTTGGATATGAAATGCTTCCTTAGAATGTCATTTACAGAATTCTAGATTCGTCTTATTCCTAATTCTTTGAGAACTTTACCACCTTTAAATAAAGTACAAACTATGAAACAGATATTTACTATATTATTCCTCTTCACTATTTCGCTTCTTCAAGCACAAACACCGATTCCTGACTTAGGAGAAATATTCCGAAACGATGTTGTTCCAAGGATTGACATTATGATTGATGCGAATTCATTGACATCGATTTACGATTTCAATAATGCGTACAGCGATACTGAATATAATGCAGATTTCGTATTTGATAATGGAACGATTCGAGATACAATTACCAATATTGGTTTTCGTTTACGAGGAAATACCTCTCGAGTTTCTCAAAAAAAGTCATTTAAGGTTTCCTTTAATACGTTTGAAGGTGGTCGAAAGTATTATGGTTTGGAAAAGATGAATTTGAACGGAGAGCATAACGACCCGACGATAACTCGCTCGATTTTGTGTTGGAATTTATTACGAAAAATGGGCATTTACGCCCCTCGTGCAAATCACGTCGAAGTGTATATCAATGGGAATTATTATGGTTTATATGTAAATGTCGAACATATTGACGAAGAATTTATCGATTTGCGATTTGGTAACGAAGATGGCAATTTGTATAAATGTTATTATGGGGTTGATTTTAATTATATTTCCAATAATCCGAACGATTATAAAATAGAAAGTAATGGTCAACGAGTTTATGAATTAAAGACAAATACAGCCACCGATGATTATTCAGATTTAGCTGAATTTATTGATATTTTGAATAATGAGAGTTTGAACTTTTTATCTTGTGAATTAGAGAAAATTTTTAATGTCGATGCTTATTTAAAAGTCATGGCTTTTGATGTTTTGACCGCAAATTGGGATGGGCCAATTTGGAATAAAAACAACTGCTATTTATATAAAAATACAGCGACCGGAAAGTTTGAATATATTCCTTTTGACGTTGATAATACTTATGGTGTGAGTTGGTTTGGAAACATTGATTGGGGCACTCGAGATATTTATAATTGGTCGAAAAATGATCAAAATCGACCGATTTACGAACGCATTTTGGATATTCCTGAATATCGTGATCGTTATTCGTTTTACATGAATCAACTTATTCAAGATTTTTGGTCAAATCAAAACGTTGAAATTGACCAAATTAAAGCTCAAATTACGCCTTTCGTTACCAACGATACTTACCGAACCTTAGATTATGGTTTCACGATGCAAGATTTTGATAATGCGTTTACGCAACCAATCGGAATGCACTTACATCATGGGATTAAAGATTATATTTTGGCAAGAGAGCAATCCGCTTTAAATCAATTAAACTTGAATGGAATTATACCAATTCTCACAGATTTAAAATCGAATATTTCTATTGATAATCAAACAATTCGCTTGAATATTTCTATTTTGGATAATCAAAATAATTTGACCGTAAAAGGTTGGTTTAGAGAGAATAATGGTTCGTTTACAAGTACAGATTTGTTCGACGATGGCAATCATAATGATGGACAAGCGAACGATGGACTTTTCGGTGGAACTTATAATATTAATACCCCTTCTGGCAATATTGAATATTATGTTTTAGCGACCGATAATGATAACAATACAAGTCGTTATCCAAGATGTGAAACCATAGAATTTAACTATAATCCAAACTTACAAAACTTAGTTATTAATGAATTTATGGCAAGTAATGAGACAAGTTTGGCGGATGATGACGGTGAATTTGATGATTGGATAGAGATTTATAATGCGGATGAAAATCCGATAAATTTAGAGCACTTATATATTTCTGATAATCCGAATATTCCAAATAAATGGCAATTACCAAGTCTCATTTTACAACCTGATAATTATCTTGTTATTTGGGCGGATAATGATGAAAGTCAAGGTAATTTACACGCTAATTTTAAACTTAAAAAAGACGGCGAAACAATCGGAATTTACAGCGATGAAAGTAATGGCTACGCACCATTTGATTTTATTGATTACCCGACACAAACAACCGATATTTCTTACGGAAAAATTCCGAATGGAACAGGGCCTTTCGTTCCGTTAGATTTTATTTCTCCGAATAAAAATAATGAAGACTCTATAACGATTATCATTGATACATTTCCGCAAACCGAAATTTTCCTATTTCCGAATCCGTTTATCAATTCACTAACGATTCAACACAACTATGAGAATCCAACGATTCATATTTATAATTCAATCGGTCAAATCGTTTTTAAGGACATAAAAATTGATAAAAATTATAGTTGGAATGGTGTGACCGAACAGAATGTTTTATTGGAAACAGGTTTATATTTTATTACACTTTTTGAAGAAGGTAGTGATGGAAAGATGGCGGTTTTGCAAACGACACAAGTGATGATTGTGCGATAATAAATAACGTAAAAACCGTATCGGTTTCAAAAATCGATGCGGTTTAATCATCGAATCTCAATCCCAAATCCTAACAACAATCCTAAAATATTTTCCTTAGAAAATTTCGCTTTTTTAATTCGATTTACCATCGGATGAATTTCAAAATTATACGAAGTCTGAAAATCTACTTTCTCTAAAATCGAATTATTAAACGTGCTTAGCCGAAAATCACAATTGTCAAAAATCGAATTAGTAAAATCTGCTTCCGAGAAATCAACTTCATGCAACTGACAATTTTTAAAAGTCGTATTCGGTAATTTCAATTCATAAAATGATACATAATCCATCACACAATCTTCAAACTCAAACACCAACATCATGGCGTGACAAACATCAAATCGCAATCCTAATAATTTGCAGCCCCTAAATTTGACCGTTCGAAAAGCCGTCAAATCCAAGTTCGCATTACTCAAATTACAATTCACAAACGTACATTCGATAAACGTAATATTCGATAAATCTGAATTCCCAAAATTACAATCCGTAAACATACAATAATCATATTTAGCTTTCGCTAATGCATTTTTTGTATAATCTTGTTTATTGAAATTTTGAGCTTCTATAAATTGCATGATTTCTAATTAAAATGAAAAAATTCAAACCGTGTCAGTTTTAAAAACCGATACCGTTTCTATGAACAAACGCCACCTTCAACTCCACACGTACCAAAATAATCAAAATTATCAACTCCAACAAAAAATAAATTAAACCTAAAGGCATCAATTCTTCATATAAATAAATGACCAACCCAAGTGTAATACTCGAATAAATCAAATTTGAAATCGCAATCAATTTTAAAAAAGGTCGCCAATTCATAGGAAATCGAAAGTAACAAAAAAACGAATACATTGCAAAAACACAAGCCACCGCAGATAAATAATATAGCTTTTCCAAAGGCATTCCAAAATAACTTTTAAATTGCACCAGAATTACACCCAATGAAAAAGCCGACAGAACTGCTCCAAAAGCATCTATCAAAAATAGTTTTCGAGGGTTTGTTTTAAATGTGTCTATAATATTTTGAAACATTGAATTAAACTTTTCACTCCTATATACTTTTAAGAAATAAGGATGTAGGAGATTGATTTATAATAAGTTTAGAAAAACCAGAGCGTCACAAATTTGCTAAAAACAAAAAATAAGCAAATAGCCTGCCCAGACACCTCGCATACGCATCAACACTAAAAAGTAATATATGTAAAAATACTACTTGGTATTTATTTTTGGAACGAAACAAGACAAGTCGTATTTTGAAAATAAATAAATTTAAAATTACAAAAAAGTCATTAGCTTTTGATATTGAAAAAGAAGGTAAAGCTACAAATTTCATAAAACGGAAAGATGAAAAAATAGATGGCGAAACTTATCTTACAGATTTTTTTTATGCTATTATTGACCGATAGCAACACTTTACTACACTGGTCATTACAAATCTGTAAACTAGTATATGGCTTGCCCTTAAGTAAACAAGGGTTAGAAAAAACTATCATTTAGGCATGAACAATTTTCTAAAAATCTATTAATCAAGTTTTTACAAACTCAACTGAAAGGTAGTTTTGATGAAGGTCATATAGGAAAATTAAAAAAAAAAGGAAAATTTTTAAATTGTTTCAATAGAGTCTTACTACAAGACAGTACTTGTGTAAATGTGCCGAGCAATTGAACAGTTTTTTTTATCGTCTTTTACAAAAAAAAGTAGGTGCAAGTGTCCGAATATAATTGACACCTAATCTTTTATCAGATAATTATGAATATTTTTCACTTGGTAATTTTCGAGATAATGAGGAGAGAGCATCTAAAGATGTAAATGAGGATATCAATCTCGCTCAATAAAAAACCGCCAGACGAAATAAATCATCTGACGGCTGCTATATTTTTAATATACAATTAGTAATTAACCTTGAACCATTGCTTTACCAATCGCCATATATTCACCAGATTCTAAACGATTACGAACCGCAGAAAAGGCTTTAATTGTAATGTCAATATCTTCCATTGTGTGCACAGAAGTTGGTATCAAACGTAACAATAACACACCTTTTGGAATAACCGGATACACAACCATGGAACAGAAAATACCATATGTTTCCCGAATATCTTGAACCAAAGCCATTGCTTCCTCCGTCGAACCACTTTTCAAAAAGACTGGCGTAACACAAGAATTTGTCGATCCAATATCGAAACCTTCTTCTTTTAAACCACTCTGTAAAGCGTGAACATTTTCCCAAAGTTTTTGACGTAATTCCGGCATTGTACGAATCATATCCAAACGCTTCAAAGCACCTTCTACCACAGCCATAGCCAATGATTTAGCGAACATTTGAGAACGCATATTGTACTTCAAATAATCCACCATGAACTTA
Source organism: uncultured Saprospiraceae bacterium (assembly GCA_963933585.1). GTDB lineage: Bacteria > Bacteroidota > Bacteroidia > Chitinophagales > Saprospiraceae > CAWVWD01. The sequence continues at coordinate 969 of CAWVWD010000285.1, read as the reverse complement.
TCACCTGATACAAAAGCACCAACACTTGCCATAGATTTTGCGAAAGTAGCAAAGTAAACATCGATGTCATCTTGAACACCTTGTTCTTCACCAGCTCCACGTCCGTTCTCACCCAAAGTACCGAAACCATGAGCATCATCTACCATGAAACGGAAATTATACTTCTCTTTCAATGCAACGATTTCACGTAATTTCCCTTGCTCCCCACGCATTCCAAAAACACCTTCTGAAATCACTAAGATTCCACCACCAGTTTTTTCTACGACTTTTGTTGCACGAACCAAGTTTTTCTCTAAACTTTCTACATCGTTATGATTGTATGTGAAGCGCTTCCCTAAATGTAAACGAACACCATCAATAATACAAGCGTGTGTATCACGATCATAAACAATCACGTCATTTTTACCAACTAAAGAATCAATGATAGAGATAATACCCTGATAACCGAAGTTTAATAAGTAAGCGGACTCTTTTTGAGAAAACGCAGCACACTCTTCTTCAAGTTGCTCATGCAAAGCGGTATGACCTGACATCATTCTCGCACCCATTGGATACGCATAACCCCATTTTGCAGCAGCTTCCGCATCTACTTTTCTTACTTCCGGATGATTCGCTAAACCTAAATAACTGTTGATACTCCAACAGATATATTTTTTTCCGTTGAACGTCATACGATTACCTAGTTCGCCTTCTAACTTGGGGAAAACAAAATAACCTTCAGCATGTTTTGCATACTTACCAATCGGTCCCATGTCTTTTTTCAGCCTATCAAAAATATCCATAATTATTATTTTAGTAAAATGATAAATTTCATTTTGTAAATTTGAAAATGTAAAAATATGATGTAAAAATCAGTATTTTTAATAAAATGTAGATTTCTTTGTAAATTAAAGAAGATGTAAAGATATTCAGATTTATAGATTTACAGGTATAAAGCCATATAGGTGCAAAACGACATATTTTTAAAGG
>CAWVWD010000284.1:0-6113 GCA_963933585.1 uncultured Saprospiraceae bacterium | reverse complement strand
GATGCAGGTGCATCGTATTTTGAATACAGACATGGAACGGAAAGATCGAGTTATTGAACTACTAGAAACCGTTGGTTTGGAAGCAATACATTATGAGCGTTATCCGCATGAATTCTCCGGTGGTCAGCGTCAGCGAATTTGTATCGCACGTGCTTTGGCTTTAAATCCGAAGTTTATTATTTGTGATGAGTCCGTTTCTGCGTTAGATGTTTCGGTTCAAGCTCAAGTTTTAAATTTACTAATGGAACTTCGGGAACAGTTTGGTTTTACATATATTTTTATTTCGCATGATTTGTCAGTCGTGAAATTCATGAGCGATAGAATGATTGTGATGAATCAGGGTAAAATCGAAGAAATCGGTGTCGCAGATGAAATTTATAATCATCCTAAAAAACCTTACACGCAGCAATTAATTGAAGCAATTCCAAAAGGTCGAATCGAGGATATTTTATTACGATAAGTTAAAAAAAAGCAGCTGAGTTTAGAGATTCATAGGTGACACTCCGCTGCTTTTTTATTGCCGGTAATCGTCATAAATGATACTTTCAAGTATATCTTTTTCTGTTGTTTATTTAATCCCTAAATGATAGTTTCCTGATCAGAATGGATACGTCATTTTTCATCGACTACTTGTGGTATTAACTTTGCCTATTATAATGTAAGAAGTTATACTTCAAGGAATAAGCAATAAAAAACCTATCCGTCTTACTTGCTCTTTTTCTTCTTTTTGTATGAGTACACTCGACATAATCACTGTGGCTATGTCTGTTTTTTTATCTTGAAGGAAGAAAAAAATAACCTGCCCGTTCGCACAGCAGGAGAACTTTACAAAATTTGGATAGATTATTTATCGCCTGTTCCCTAAACGTCAATATATTGAAATATCAAATTGCTACTATGAAATATCTAAAAACAAGATTATTATACTTTTTATTAATATTTTTCTCTGTAAATATTGCAACAGCACAACGTCCGGGTAAGGGCCAAAAGGTACAAGGTTTTATCATTACGAATAAATCCGATACTATTCATGGCATAATCGAAGTCGAAGATTATATTCTTGCTGAAACTCGTGTGAAGTTCACAAAGAGACGAGGAAAAGGCTACACGAAAACAAAAACTTATAAAGCAAAGGATTTACAAGGTTATGCTGTAAAAATTCCTGTAAATAATAATAGCAATCAAATCATTGAAAAATGGATTCCCTATGTGAGTAGAGATGTAAAAGAAGCTCCAAAGCCTTTTACATCAAAGACTGTTTTCTTAGAACGAAAAGAAATGGGGATTTTCAATTTATACCTTTATCACGTTCAAGCGAATACTGAAGCAAGAAATAACCTCTATTTCATCCTTGAAAATGCAAATACCAAAAGTCAAGTTGAGGTGACCAAAGAAAATTTTGATGAAATTTATTCTAATCTTTTAGATAACTGCGAAGGAATACGAAGTAGAATTGGTCGAGCAGATTTATCTTATTTTAATTTTGATAAAATTATCTATTTATACAATCGCTGTACGGCTGAAGCAACTCCTAATGCACACTAATTTTTCATCACTACCGCCTTTGGCTGATTTCCTTCATTATTTATTTCCGCTTTTTTTATGCGATTTAATAAGGAATCAATTTGACAATAAGCCAAAGGCGGATGACAATCAAACAATTATTTCTCTTGTCTACATTCCTCCAAAGCCTTCTCTGTCTGTTCTAATTCTACTTTCAATGCTTTGGCCTGATATGCTGCATAAACAGCTGCTCCGCCGAATAGTAGGATAAAAAATGCGACTAAAGCAAACATTCGCATTACCGTTTTATTATTCGTATCACTCATTTTTTTTATGATTATATTAAATGGTTTTATGATTACATAATTTTTATCGTTCAACGATTAACCATGTAATAATAAAACCATTTAACAATAACACTATAATCAATTATTTTTTCTTGGCAGCCGGTTTCTTCTTAGCAGCAGGCTTTTTCTTTGCGGCCGGTTTCTTCTTAGCCGCAGGTTTTTTCTTGGCAGCCGCTTTCTTTTTCGGTTTGAACGCTTCCGGAATTTCCTCTTCGACGATAGCTTTTATCTGCTCCAAAGTCATTTCTTTTGCTTGTTCAGCGACTAACCGTTTGCCGTCAGCATCACGCAATTGAAAATTCTTTTTGCCAAAACGAATAAAAGGTCCCCAACGACCATTTTCCACACTTAGCTTCAAATCTTCCAACCAATTATGGATATAACGATTCGCTTCTTTCAGTTCCTTCGCTTCTATTAATTCCAACATTTCTGGCTGCGTAATCATTTCCGGATCAAAACGTCTTGGAATATTAATAAACATTCCATTCCATTTCAAGAAAGGTCCAAAACGACCGGCACCTTTTGTTACAGGCAAATCTTTGTGATGATAAACTGGAGCATCTTGTTTTTCCCTTATATCAATCAACTCCATTGCACTATCTTTAGAAAATTCCAATGGATTTTCGCCTTTCGGCAATGAAATAAATTTACCATCATATTTCACATAAGGACCAAAACGACCTTCGCCAATAATTACATCTTCCCCTTTATAATCACCCAAACTAAGTGGCAATTGAAACAAATCCAATGCTTCCTCTAAGTTTACACTTTCGATAGATTGATTGTGTTTCAAATTCGCATACCTTGGCTTTTCCTCTTCGTCTAATTCATCAGGGCTTCCAATTTGAGCTACAGAGCCATATCGTGATAAACGCACCAAAACCGTTCGACCAGATTTTGGATCTTTACCCAAAATTCTTTCGCCCGAAGCTCTTTCTGCATCTTTTTCCGTTTTCTCCACAACTTCATGGAACGGCTGATAAAATTCTTTCAATAATTTCACCCAAACTTCCTGTCCTTCAGCAACCTTATCCAATCGTTTTTCCATTCCAGCCGTAAAGCCATAATTCATAATTTCCTCAAAATGTTTTGAAAGGAAATCAACGACAATCATTCCCGTATCACTTGGAAACAATTTATTTTTTTCCGCACCAGTATTTTCTGCATCAATGCGTTTATTAATTTCATTATTGCTAAGCGTCAATACATTGTATTTTCGCTCCACACCATCCCGATTTTCTTTTACCACATAACCTCGTGTCGGCTCCATAATTCTCGAAATCGTCGGCGCATAAGTAGAAGGACGACCGATGCCTAATTCTTCTAACTTTTTCACCAAACTTGCTTCCGTGAATCGAGCTGACGAGCGAGAGAAACGTTCAGTTGCCGTCATTTCATTCAAGTCCACAACTTGTCCAGCACGTAATGGTGGTAACATTCCTTTTACGTCCTCATCCTCATCATCATCCGTTGATTCCAAATAAACACGTAAGAAACCATCGAATTTCAAAACTTCTCCTTTTGCAACTAATTTCGAATCTGGAATCGTCGAAACACCGATATCAACGGTTGTTCTTTCCAGTTGAGCATCTGCCATTTGAGAAGCAATCGTACGTTTCCAAATCAATTCATACAAACGTATTTGATCTTTATCAACGCCAGCACCAGTTTTAGAAATATATGTTGGTCGAATAGCTTCGTGAGCTTCTTGAGCAGAAGCATTTTTGCTTTTAAAACGTCGAGTTTGTACATAATTCTGTCCAAAGCTTGTCGCAATTTCGGCTGCAATATTTTGCAAAGCCGTTTCACTCAAACTCGTAGAATCGGTACGCATATAACTAATATGCCCAGCTTCATATAAGCGTTGAGCCGTTGACATCGTACGGGAAACCGAAAAACCTAATTTTCTACTCGCTTCCTGTTGTAACGTTGACGTTGTGAAAGGAGCTGCAGGTTTACGTTTGGCAGGACTAACTTTAATATTTTGAATATTAAAAGATGCCCCAACGCATTTACTTAAATAATCGGTTGCATTTTTCTCCGTTTTAAAGTTCTTTGGCAATTCCCCTTTGAAATTTACCCAACGACCTTTTTCATTTTTAACTTTAAAAGTTGCAACAACTTTATAGAATGCTTCGGGATTAAAACGTTGAATCTCTCTTTCTCTTTCTACGATCAACTTTACCGCGACCGACTGCACACGACCAGCAGAAAGTTTACCTTTTACTTTTTTCCATAACAACTGTGATAATTCAAAACCCACCAAACGGTCTAAAATCCGTCTTGCTTGTTGGGCATTCACCACATCTTTATCTAACAAACGAGGTGTTTGAATTGCTTTTTGCAAAGCCGTTTTCGTAATTTCTCGAAAAACAATTCGCTTCGTCGTATTTTCATCTAATCCTAAAACCTCACACAAATGCCAAGATATCGCTTCACCCTCGCGATCTTCATCCGTCGCTAACCAAACCTCATCTGACTTTTTCACCCAGCTTTTTAGCTCATTAACAACTTTCATTTTTTCCTTAGGAACGATGTACGTTGGATGAAAATCATTTTCAACATCTACTGCGTTCTTATCCTTGCCCAAATCACGAATATGTCCATAACAGGAACGTACTGTGAAATCTTTACCCAAATATTTTTCTATCGTTTTAGCCTTTGCAGGCGACTCCACTATCAGTAAATTCATATAATTATTTTTTATCAAAATCCGAATAAACGGCTCTTTTTCAACAACTTAGACAGCGAACGTTTGACCGAAAAACTAGTACTAATCAATCTAACATTTGTCTTTGGAATGAGTCAAATTAAGATTCACTCTTCTTCAATGAAAATACAAAAGTAATTGTTCTAGTCAAAAATCATACGATTTTTCAGTAATAATGAAAATGAATGCTATATAATAAGGTGTATATTGGGAATCATACTACTATACATTTAGAATAATAGAGGAATAATAAGTGTTTTTTACTTTCTGAAATTGTAGTAAAATATATTTAAAAAACTTTTGAAGTGAATTGGTCAAAATTACGATTTTATCTACTCCATTTCTAAAGACGGAAATAGCTTTTGAAGTTGTTCCATTAGAATAACTTTTGGAATCTATTTTTTTATAATCCTTTAACCCTTCCAAAACAGATATAACATAAGTAAAAATGACAATTGCTATCATCAAATTCTGCTTTGCTTTTCCTCTAATATTCATTGCTTCTAAATCAAAACCATTAGATTTTAACTGTTTAAAACAATGTTCAATTTTCCAACGAATTCTGTAAATAAAAACAATCTTAATCGCTTCAAATGAGAGACTACTAATTAAAAACATAATCTCTTCTTTTGCGTTTTTATCAGGATTTTTACTGACTGTAAAAGTGAGTATCATTCCATCTAATTCAAACGCTTTCTGAATAGATTTGTTAGGAATCTTACTACGCTTTACCTTTTGAACTAACTCTTGAACCGTTTTACCTTTCGCTTTATTAATTGCCGTATGGTAAATATTTTTTTTCAAACGTATCACAAAATCTAAATCATTATCAATCAAGTATTTAAACCAACCTATTCCTATGTATTCTCTATCCGCAATTAGTATTTTATTTTTCAAATTGAAACTTCTAAATACTCGTTTCATCAAGTATTGGCGTTCCTTGATATTACTTATTCCATGCTTTTGCAAATCAATCCAATAAATAGGAATTGCAACACCTTGATATACGACACAAATCATTAAATAATGATACCAAGTTTCGCCTCGTTTCCAGCTCGTTCCATCCAATGTTAAATAATCACTTTTTAGACGTAACAGTTGAAAACTAAATCGTAATATTTCTAACCACAAGCGACTAAAAGCATGTTTACGAAATATCCGTAAAAGTCGCTGATAATTTGAACTCGGTTTCGTCTTTTCTTTCCCTGTAATTTGACCGACTATTCCTTTGAGTTTATTTAGGCACACCGTCTGAACTCGAAGCATACTTAAGCTAAATATTAATATATTTTGCAACTCGCTTTTGCTTAGTTCTAAGGATTTTAAATTAAATTTGTCTAAGAGTGATTCTAACATTTACTTTTTTGTTGTGGTAAACTTCAAAGTAATGTTTTTGAATCACTTTTTTTTATTTTGTACAGTAGTATGACTTTTTATTCATTACAGGAGTTTCAAAATTTAGCCGTGTTAGCTTATTTTCGGATTTGAATAATTTGACGGATTTGAGTAACGACCCGTTAAGTAGTACGCTATTGGGAATTACGCAAGAAGAA
>CAWVWD010000283.1:0-6117 GCA_963933585.1 uncultured Saprospiraceae bacterium | reverse complement strand
AAAATAATAAATTAAATTAATTCGTGAAACGAAATAATTTGGTGCGTTTGCCCTTGTTTCGTACAACGACAACACATAATACGCTCTAAAAAAAGAAAAAAATGGCTAAACTAAATAGATTTGAAGATTTTAAATATTGGCAAGCGGCAAGAGTTTTTGGTCAAATTAATTTATATACATTGTGAAAAAAGTAAGTTAAAGTCAAATTAGGATACGAAAAGTCAGATAAAACATTAAACTTAACGCTTGGTTTCATCCGTTATCTCAAAAATCGAAAATAACGCTCCAATAACTTCATGCCTAACAGTATTCGAGCTGCTCAGTTTCCAACACAACAACGCAACAACGCAACAAGACATTAACACGATTAATATGAACATAACAGCAGAATTCATCAATCAAAATACAAACTTCCCAAATCTAATCCGTGCTTTACGCAATGCTTTTGCAACGAATAATATCATCGTTCCAATGCGACATCACCACGATTTTCCAAACGCACACAGCGAACAGCCAACGACGGTATTATTGATGCCAGCTTGGAATCCAAATGGAAATTCAGGAGTCAAAATAATTACGGTAAGTCCCGATAATTACCAATATAATTTACCAGCGATACAAGGTTCTTACTTGTTTTTAGATTCTAAAACGGGACAAGTAAAAGCCATTATCGAGGCGAAAGCTTTGACGGCAAAACGAACAGCCGCCGCTTCTGCTTTAGCTGCAGATTACTTGGCAAAAAAAGACGCTTCTACCCTTCTAATGATTGGAACTGGAGCTTTAGCACCAAACTTAATCAACGCTCATGCTTCTGTTCGTCCGATAAAAAAAGTATATGTTTGGGGAAGGAATTTGGCGAAAGCCAAAGCCGTTTGTGAGCAGTTTGAAAAAGCAAATTTCACGATTGAAGCGGTAGAAAACATCGAATCAGTTATTGCAAAAGCGGATATAATTTCTTGTGCGACACTTTCGGAAACACCTTTGGTCTTCGGAAAAAATTTGAAAGCCGGTCAACATCTTGATTTGGTTGGAGCGTATAAACCGAATATGCGAGAGTCCGATGATGAAGCTGTTCAAAAAGCGAGTTTATTTGTTGATACACATGAAGGCGGAACAAAAGAACCTGGCGACATCGTAATTCCATTACAGAACGGGACAATTACGTTAGACGATATTCAAGCTGATTTATTCGAATTGTGTAGTAATACCAAACAAGGCAGAACGTCTGAAGAACAAATTACGTTGTTTAAATCGGTTGGTCATGCGTTGGAAGATTTGGTGGCTGCGGAGTATTATTTTGATAAAATGATAAAAAATTAGCTTTCCAGTTTACCCCGATTTCTTATTGGGCAGGTTTCACAAATTCACGCAGATTTTCTTTTTAAATTCGTGATCCGAATTCTATATTACGGTTCTTTATGTTTATAGATTATTGGCAAAGTCAATAATGAAGATTTACGGGGATTTTATATCTTTTTCGATAAAATAAAAATCTAAAAACACAGCTTTTCTAATTCCTCATTTCAATTAAATTTATCTACAATCCGATTCATTCTTATTAATAAATAAATGAATAAAAATTTCTTAATAATCACATTTTTAAGGTAAAAATAATATTTGAAACCACTTTTAAATCTTCAACTATGAAAAGATTAACTGTTTTTTATTAGTAATCGTCTTATTTACAAACTGTATAAATTTATCCAAAGAGCACAAGCAAACAATTGAAAATATCGAAACGCAGTTTTTTGAAATATCAATTGGAGAAGCAACTACAATTACGACAAAAGGTGGCGTAATCATTAAAATTCAAGAAAATACGTTTATCAGCGACAGCAAAACGATACAATTAGAAGTCCAAGAAATCCTCACTCGTGCCGACTTAATCCGAAGTCAAATTTCAACAATTACAAAAGATGGAAAACTTTTGGAAACAGGTGGAATGTTGAATATTACCACAACAAGTGATGCTAAAATCAATCCTGATGCACTAATAACCGTCAAAGTTCCAAGTAAAGGTTTGGACATTGATATGAAACTGTTTGAAGCAGTTGATAAAGACGGGAAAGTCGTTTGGTCGCTAAAATCAGATTTAGAGAATCAAGCGTTATTTGACAATATAACTTCCGGCAAAAAGCTGTATATAAAAGAATGTTCTGCCTGTCATAGTAAAGATTTGAGTAAGTTTTCAACCGGCCCAGTATTAGGTAATATTACAGCACATCGACCAAAAGAATGGTTGCGAAATTTCACTCGTAACGCTGTAAGAATGATTGAAAATAGAGATAGTTTAGCACTTTGTAATTGGGCAAATTGGGAACCAACTGTTATGACATCTTTTGAATATTTGACGGACGATGAAATTGATAATATTTATAGTTTTATTGAAAATGAAACCTTGCTAAATGGTTTAGATACAATGCCCGATTATTTAGATTGTGATAGTATTCCTGTTTTTCAAGTTGATACTGCTAATTTTGCAATGTCCGATTTCGGTTATGCTATTGATACATCTACAACTTATATTCCACAACCGTTTAATCCTCGTACTTGGTATCTTTATACTATAGGAGATTTCAATTTTACGAATATTGATAGATTTATTTTTACAGATACAAGCAAAACAATACAAAATGTTCAACCTTTTGAAGTAACAATTGATAAAGAACCATACATCGTATTTATCATTCTAAAAAACAGAAATACATTAGTAACTTGTTATCTCTCCAAAAATGATACTTGGATGATTATAGAAAGTTATCCTGATAAATTAATCAAATTACCAAAAGGCGAACCTGTTAAAATAGTTGCTGTTTCAGCTGATTATAAAAAAGTTGCTGTTTTAGAAACAACTATTCAAGATGAAAATACCTACAGTTTAAAGCTAAAACCGTTGGAAACTTCTTATAATGATTTTATAGAAAGTTTATAAACGTTTTACTTTGAAAAATACTCTCGAAAATTTCACAGACTCTCGAAAATTATCCTTTATTGGCAAAATCAATATTTTATAAAAATCAGCGTCAATCTGTGAAATATGCCCCGATAAAAAATCGGGTAAACTGGAAGCAAAAAAACTAAAAACATGACTACCTACCAAAGAATCCAAAACCAACAAACCTTCGATATTCCAAGCAATTGGCTGACAATTAAAACGATAGACATGCACACTGGCGGAGAACCGTTGCGAGTTATATTGGATGGTTTTCCTGAACTAAAAGGCGACAATATTCTAGAATATCGTCGCTATATCAAGGAAAATCATGATTATTTGCGAACGGCTTTGATGTTTGAACCGAGAGGACATGCGGATATGTACGGCTGTATTTTGTTGCCACCAAATGATACCGAAGGTGATTTTGGAATTTTGTTTTTGCACAATGAAGGTTACAGTACAATGTGTGGTCATGCGATTATTGCGATTTCGACATTAGCAATAGAAATGAAATGGATTGACGTAAGAGAAGGTGATAATGAAATCAAAATTGACGCACCTTGTGGCAGAATTACGGCTTTCGCCAATGTTCAAAATGGAGCAGTTTCGGGTGTTCGATTTCATTGTGTGCCGTCGTTTGTCGTTGGTTTGGATAGAACGGTGGAAGTAGAAGGCTTGGGAACGGTTCGTTATGATTTGGCGTACGGCGGAGGATTTTATGCCTATGTAGATTTAGAAAAAAATGATTTTGATATTCCGTTAATTACGGATAATTACCGCCTTTTGATTGAAAAAGGAATGGATATAAAACATGCTGTAATGGCGAATGATCAAGAAATCTTGCATCCGTTCGAAGATGATTTAAGTTTCTTGTACGGAACGATTTTTATTGGTAATCCAATAAATGATGGAATCGACAGCCGAAACGTTTGCATTTTTGCAGAAAGTGAAGTCGATAGATGTCCGACCGGTTCTGGTGTTTCGGGCAGAATGGCGATTCATCACGCCCGAAATGAAATCACGATTGGCGAAAAAATGAGTATCGAAAGTATTACAGAATCTGTATTTCAAGGTTCAGTTGTTCGAACAGAAGATTTCGGAACGTTCAAAGCAGTGATTCCACAAGTTGAAGGAACCGCTTATATTACGGGAATGAATACGTTTGTGATTGACCCAAATGATCCGATGAAATATGGATTTATTTTGCGGTAAACGCATAAACACTTGTCGCAAAGACCTATCTCGTTTTAAAAACGGGATAGGTCTTTGCAATAAATCACCGAATTTCCACTCGAATATCATCTACATCAAATACAAAAAATCTATCATTCTCACTTGGATATTGATATTTGATATTGGTAAACGTAATAATATCGCCTTGTGCTAATTCTTCTAATTCGGCAATATGTTTTGTATAAATTTCATGACTTGGCTGATTGATAATTCTTGTAAAAACAACTCGATTATCTCGAATTACTCGAATTTCTGTATGGGTAATCATAATCGGTTTTTCATAGAATTTATGCCTTGACATCATATATAACCTTGACTTTTTAAATTCCTTTTCAGTCAAATGATAGATTCCCAAATTATCCGGTTGAAACGGAGCAAACATGATTTCAAATCGCATTAATTGGATTTCTAGTCTTTTTTTATGGAAAATGACTTTCTTTCCATCTATCATTTTATTAAAATAAATCCATCCATAATCCTTACGGTGAGGCATATAATTCCAAGTACAATTTCGACTACTTCGCTGAAGTGTACCATTATCCGTTGTCAAGAAAAAATCATCGCAAGTCATCCCATCAACCATGGTAATGATTTGATTATGCGTCGATAATTTGGCAGTATATTGACCATCTTCGCCTTTATATTGACAATCAAATGCGACGATTTGAGCGAAACTTAAAGTTGGGAAAAGAAGGAATATTAGGATTGAATTTTTCATAATTTTAATTAATTGATTTTAATTATAAGATGCTGACTTTCGTCAAAATGACGTTTTAGATATTAAAATAATTCACCATTAAAAAACGAAACTTTTTCGATTTATTCTACCTTTTTCAGTAATCAGTATCTTATAAACTTTATTTTCAATATTTTTGCAGACATTATTAAAAAACACACAAATACGTAGAAAACCATAGGACAGAAAAACTATGTGACTATGTGTTTATAATAATTAATAACAAATGAAATCACACGAAATTCGACAAGCTTTTTTGGACTTTTATGAATCCAAAAATCACAAAATTGTTCCGTCTGCACCGTTGGTGAATAAAGACGACCCGACTTTAATGTTTATTAACGCAGGAATGGCTCCGTTTAAAGATTATTTTTTGGGAAACAAAGCCGCCGTTGATGCTCGTGTCGCCGATACACAAAAGTGTTTGCGTGTTTCGGGAAAGCACAATGATTTGGAGGAAGTTGGTGTGGATGGGTATCATCACACAATGTTTGAAATGCTTGGAAACTGGTCATTTGGTGATTATTTCAAAAAAGAAGCAATTGCTTGGGCTTGGGAATTATTGACGGAAGTCTATAAAATACCGAAAGCAGATTTATATGTTTCTGTTTTTGAAGGGGACAAAAGTGATGGTTTAGAAGCTGATAATGAGGCGATTGAACTGTGGAAAGAATGGATTGACGAAGATAGTATCTTGCTATTTGACCGAAAAGACAATTTTTGGGAAATGGGCGAAACGGGTCCTTGTGGGCCTTGTTCAGAGATTCATGTGGATATGAGAACCGCTGAGGAGAAAGCACAAGTTAGTGGTAAATCTTTGGTGAATGCGGATCATCCGCAAGTGGTTGAAATTTGGAATTTGGTCTTTATTCAGTTTGAGCGAAAAGCAGATAGGTCATTGGTTGAATTGCCGTCAAAACATATTGATACAGGAATGGGTTTTGAGCGTTTGACAATGGCTTTACAAAAAAAATCAGCAACTTACGATACTGATATTTTTGCTTCTTCATTGAAATTCTTAGAAGATAAGTCTGGTTTCAAATATGGCCGCAGCGACAGCAAACGAGATATTGCATTCCGTGTCATTGTGGATCATATTCGTGCGGTTGCATTTACAATTGCGGATGGACAAATGCCGTCAAATACTGGTGCAGGTTATGTCATTCGTCGGATTTTACGTCGTGCGGTTCGTTATTATTATTCATTTTTGGAT
>CAWVWD010000282.1:0-6153 GCA_963933585.1 uncultured Saprospiraceae bacterium | reverse complement strand
GTTAGCTTTATCCCAAATAAAAAATTAATTGGGAGTACTTGATTTTTGAACTGTCCGTAGCACAAAGTAAAAAGAAATAGTATCTAATGAAGTTGTAATTGTATCAAAGTGTCATAATCGTATCAATTATAGATATTAACGTCTTATTGAAAAATAAGCTTAAGATAAATTACCCTTAAAATTTCATATTTCATTAACATAAGAATCTAAAGAAGTAGTTGAATACAAGAATATTAAAATCACTAACTTCGTCATGAGTCATAGCAGTGTCAATGAATCGGTTTTATTATCCTATGATAATGAAATAAACGATATGAATTATACCGTATTAAATACGGTATAATTCAATTTTTTAATTTTATGGCCTTAAAATAATATTTAAACAACATCTAAACAATGTTTTAGAAATCGGTTCTTAGCAAAGCATAAATAGAATCATGTAGATTAAGGTATTTATTCTCTGAAATCTCCAAAATCTAAAAAGATACTGAAATGAATAAAAGAATTTATCTATTCTTCTTAGGCATCATGATGCCCATTATAATGTTTGGGCAAAACGAAACTATCATTGTTAGGCAAGACCTGAATGAAAAGGTGACGATTAAGCACAAAGTCAATATTTATAATGATTTCATACAAGATTTAAGTATAGACAACTTTGAAAATGATCATATTATTTTGGCAGAAGAAGCACTGCGGTTTGCACGACAAGAACAGCAAACCGAATTAGAGGGAAATATTCTATTACGATTTACTGAATTATACTTCAACAAAGGATTCGTAGCGAGCCAGAATAAGAAAGAACTGTTCAAACAGGGAATAAAATATGGCAAGCAAGCAGTGTCTGTTCTTAAAAAATCAAATAATCAAGCAGCTTTAGGTAAAAACTTAATGTACCTAGGACTCAGCTATAGATACTTAAAAGAATACAAAACGGCTGATAAATATATAGCCCGTAGCTCAAAAATAGCCCATCAAATAAATAATATTGATTTAAAAATAGATTTATATAATAAAGTATATTGTAATATTAATTATTACTATAAGTATAAAGGATATGATAGTTATGCTTATATCTGTGACTCTATTTATGCCGCACTTCCTATATTAAAAGAAAAGAATGATAAAAAGATATTAATACAAGCCTATAATAGACTATCTATGGGATTACATCATTTGTATTATAAATCAGATTTACCATTACTATATTCAAAAATAGCCCTCAATATAGCTATTCAAGAAAAGGATAGCTTTAGCCTTGTCTTAATTTCACATCGAATGGGTTTGTATTATCATTATGCAGAAAAATATGACTCCGCAGAAATCTATTATCAACAATCTATTGAGTTAGCTAAAGCTATAAAATTAGATAAACACATAGGATATTCACTTAATCAATTAGGTGATTTAAATTTACAGAAAAATAACTTAGAACAAGCTTTAAATTATTATGAGCGAGCTTTGGTCATAAAAAAAAGAGCCACTGAAGAAAAAATAGATTATGATAAAACTTATCATAATCTATGGATAGAGGCAAGTATAGGTGCTGTATATTATGAAATGGGTGATTATCAACAAGCTTTGAAACGTTTTCAAGCATTCGCCGAATTCTGTAAAAAGGAAAGAGCTGTGCTTATTCAAATAAATACAGTCCATGAGTTTCAGTCTTATTATCGGATTGCTAAGGTTTATGTGAAGTTAAAGGAATATAAAAAGGCTCAGTTTTATATTGATAAAATACTTGTAAAGTGGAATAAAAAAGTGCTTCAGCATCCTAAATTTTCAAGACTATATGTCAATATAATACAATTAGAAGCCACTATCGATTTAGAGCAAGAAAGATATACGGAAGCAGAACAAAAACTGCAAATATCCTTAGATACAGCAATACATTATAAGCTTCAATCTATGTTAGGTCAAATTTATAATGATTTTGGTCAATTATATCTCAAAATTGATGAGGAACAAAAAGCCTTGGAATATCATCAAAAGGCCATCAATGAGGCTTCTGAATTTGGATTAAAAAAGGAAAAATTAAAAGCTTATTATCAAATTGGTTTGATTTATCAATCACGCCAACGGCATGCGTTGGCAGTAACGCATTTCAAAAAAAGTTTAATGCTTGCTGAGGATATAAAATATACAGTGGCATTTCAAGGTATTTATAAAGGACTATCTGATAGTTATAAAGAACTTGGACAGATAAATTTTGCTTATGAATACCTTATTCAATCTAATATCTTTAGGGATAGAGTTTGGAAAATCACTCAAAGCCGTCAAGTAAGAGAAATTGAAAATAAACTTTATGTCAAAGAAAAAGAGATTGAAAATGATTTATTAAAGGTAGAGCGGATAAAGAGTCAAGCGACTATTCTGGAGCAAACTATTCTTGTTGTTATAATTATCATTCTGGTAACCTTAGTTTTATTCATTATGGGTCGTTCGCACCTTCTAAAGACAAAACAAAATAAAGTCCTTGAAACAGAAGTCGCCAAACGAACTCAAGAACTTACCCTTGCTAATCAAAAATTAGAAGAAGCTAAAAGTCGACGAATATTAGAAGCTGCCAAATCTCGCTTTTTTGCGAATGTATCTCATGAATTGAGAACACCTCTAACCTTGATTAAAGCACCTCTACAAACCGTCTTGAATAGTGGAAATTTAGATAATAAAAGTTGGACACGGATTAGCCGAGCGTTACAAAATAGTCAGCAATTAGAGAGTTTGGTCACTCAAATTTTGGATTTAACAAAATTCGAAGCCAATAAACTCCAATTAAACGAAACAACAGAAGTCTTCTACCTAATTATTCGGAGAGTAATTGCTTCTTTTGAGTCCTATGCACAACAGAAAGAGGTCAAATTAACCTTAAAGTATGAACTTTTTAAAGAGTTACAGATTGATATCGATAAAGAAAAGTTTGAACGAATTATAACAAATTACTTATCCAATGCGATTAAGTTTACACCAAAAGGAGGAAATATCACTCTTGTCGTAAAGGATTTAGGACATCAATTACAGATAGCGGTCATTGATACAGGTATCGGTATTCACGCTTCTGAAATTGAACGCATTTTTGACCGATATTACCAAGCCAATTATAATACAGATGCACCTTTAGGACAAATAAGTCATTATTCGGCCGGAA
This sequence comes from uncultured Saprospiraceae bacterium, assembly GCA_963933585.1. Classification (GTDB taxonomy): domain Bacteria; phylum Bacteroidota; class Bacteroidia; order Chitinophagales; family Saprospiraceae; genus CAWVWD01. Next base: position 3,005 of record CAWVWD010000282.1, on the reverse strand, counting down.
CAGGAATAGGCTTATCGCTTTGTTCTGATTATGCTCAATTATTTGGAGGTAAAGTATGGGCTAAAAGTCCTATTGAAAGAAAAAAAGGAAGTGCTTTTTACTTTGAATTTCCTAAAAAAGAAGTTTTTGGTGCATTAGATACAGAAACTAAGTTACTCTTGAATCAAACTGTTTTACCTATACCTACTTATAAAAAAGAAATCATAAAGGTAAATACCATCAAGCATCAACATAAGGTATTGATTGTCGAAGATAATTTTGATTTACGTTACTTTTTAGCAGAATTATTAGGAGAGAACTATGAAGTTATTCTATCTGAAAATGGTCAAGATGCGTTAGATATTCTGAATTCAATGCGTCATTCTGAAGTATCGACATTGCCATCTCTAATCATATCTGACATCATGATGCCCATTATGGATGGGTTTGAATTGTTAAAAATATTAAAATCAAGCGATGATTTTAGACATATACCAGTCATGATGTTGACCGCACGGATCGAACTTAAAGATAAATTAACTGCTCTGCGAATTGGTGTCGATGATTATGTTTCAAAACCGTTTCATGAAGCAGAATTTAAAATTAGAGCCCGTAATTTGGTAAATAAAATTCAACAACGAATGACTAATATTGATGAGTTTAATCCAAATGAAACCGTAATAGACGATGATGTTCCTCTAGAGTTAAAAATGTCAAAAGGAGATACCGCCTTCCTTAAAAGTTTGGAATATTTTGTATTGGATAACATCAAAAAATATCACCTGACTGCTGATGTGATCGCAGAAGAGTTATTAATCAGTCGTGCCAAATTATTTCGAAAAGTGAAAGCCTTAACGAGTCTAACTTTAAATCAATATGTAAAAGAGGTCAGATTACAAAAAGCCAAAGCATTATTAGAGGATAAATACGTCGATTCTGTCAAAGAGATTACCCACGCTGTTGGATTTAAACAACCGAGTTACTTCTCTAAAATATATGAAGAACGTTTTGGTAAACGTCCTTCGGAATACTTGTAATGAACACCAATTTTTTTGGCGTAGTTCTATCTAGAGAATAGAAATTGAATAGTATACTCAAGATTCCGTTTTTAAGTTTTACTTTAGACAAATGTATTCTTTTGATGTATCATGAATTACGCTAAAAAAACTATGTGAAGCCTACAATCAAATTTATATTTAATTAGAATATTTAACGCTTCAATACGAAAGGTATTCGAACAGAATAACAAAATTTTATAACAGGACTAAAATAGTTAGCGAGGAAGTCTTACTATGAATCGAGTACCTTTCCCTTCTTCACTTTCTACGTCAATAATTCCACCTAACATTTCTATGCTCAGTTTTACAATCGCCAAACCTATACCTGAACCTTCATAAGCACCTCGACTATGTAAGCGCTTGAACATTTCGAAAATCTTTTCATAATATTTTTCATTAATACCGATACCGTTATCTGAAATGATTATCTCATCATATATTTCTTTTTTGTGATAAGCAATTCTAACGATTGGCTTTTCAGATACGTTATATTTTAAGCCATTTTCAATTAAATTTTTGAAGATTGTAAACAATAAGGAAGTACTGGATTGAATTGTTGGTAATTCAGATATTAAAACCTCTCCATTATAAGTTTTAATACTCTCTTGCAAAGTATCAACTATACTTAGAGTTAGTACATTTAAATCAACGTCTTGCTTTTCAACTACTTCGTGTTTAGACATAGTCGTATAATGAGCAAAATCTTCAATCAAAGTATAAAGCTGCGATGTACTACGTTTAATCGTATCAAAATAACCTCCCAGCGTATTTTTCAAATCATCAGGTAATTGTTTGAAAATCAATCCAGCATATCCACTAATTACTCGAATTGGCTCTTTAATATCATGTGAAGCAATGTAAGTGAACGTTCTGAGTTCATAATTGACTTGTTCTAAGTTTTTATTTGCTTGTTCAAGCTCAAACGTACGATTAGCAACCGTTGCTTTTAAAATTTCATTGTACTTTTGCTTTTGACGATTAGAACGGTAAATAATAAGTGACCAACTACCTATTAATAACAAAGCTAAAAATGAAGCTATCGCAGCAATAGTAGTATTTTGTATAGCTTTTTTGTTCGCTACAGTTTCTGCCTTTAATAATTCATTTTCTATTTCTCTTTGTTCTACTTCAAATCGAGTTTGAAGCTCTGTGACCTTGTTGAGTAGTAATGTACTGTTTGTCGTTTCTCTAAACTCCATTGACAAACCTCTAATTTCGTGTGCTCTTCTAAAATTTTTAACTCCTGTATAACTCTTATCTAAAATCAGATACAAGTCCTTTAATTCTTTAAAATCACCTTGCTTGTTGACTTCTTGAAGTGCCTTTTCTCCATATTTGATTGAGTGCCGATATTTTTTTCTTTCCAAGTAGTGCTCTGCAAGTGATCGATAAATTAAAACCAAATTATCCCCCAACCTATTATTTTCTATAATTTCCAATGCACGAAAATATAGTGAATTGGCTAATTCGAATTCTTTTCTACTATCTCTATATTCAGCACGTTCAATTAAAACAGTCGCTATTCCTTCAACCTCATTTAATTTATCATATAATTCATAAGCTTTATCCAAAAATATTTGTGCAGTATCTACCTTATTAAAATGTTTTCTATACATGGTAGCGATATTAAAAAGAATATTAGCTTTTGTTATGTTTGATTTTTTTGGTTTTTCAATTTCTAATGCTTTTTTATAAAATTTCATTGCTTTTTCATATTGTTCTGTTTTCTTGAATACATTGGCAATATTATTAAACAATGGACCTTCGTTCCTTTTTAAATCAACGTCATTAGATGCTCTTACAATATCTAAACATTTTAGATATTCTTCAATTACTTTATCTTGCTGGTTTAATTCCTCATAATAAAATGCGTAGCACCAATGAGCTATTAATTGCCCCCTCTCATCATCTACATAATATTGCTCTATTAACTGAGCGTATTTTAGTAAGCTGTCACTATGTTGATCT
>CAWVWD010000281.1:0-6153 GCA_963933585.1 uncultured Saprospiraceae bacterium | reverse complement strand
GGTGCATTTGTCGCACAGCTCATAAGTAATATGGCTATCGAGAATAATAGTAGTGTCTTGAAATTCATACAGTAATGTTTAAATTTATGGTTCTGTGACAGATCTTGTGATCGATCTGAAAGGAAAAAATTTCGTTTCTTAAAACCCATCATTCCGTTCGCTGCTATTGTCGGGTATGCTCGTTTTCTAAAGTTGGACAAGATGGGTGGTATTTTAAAAAGGCCATTCGTCTAACAATCTGATTTTTAATAGTTTATAATTTTATAAAGCTTTTATGATAGCAAATTACGAAATAATTTTTTCTGAAATTTTGGTCATTTTATAGCATTCATCAAAGAACGAATCTTATTAACTAAAACGTATGGATTTTTGTTATAATTATATACATACGAGAAAACCCATCCCTCAATATACTTACTTTCAACTAAATAACTAATTTTACATATAAATTATAATAATGTATTTTTATTTGATAATCAGTTTATTACTCTCCTTCTTTCGCCTTTTTTTTCTCTTGCATGGGAATCACAGGTTTCGGTTTTTTTCGTTTGAAAGTATTAAATTCAATACTATAAGACACGCCAACTCCTGTTTTATTTCGATTTCCTGTAATATCTGGCTCTGACCGACGATAAGCTTTTAATTTTAATCGGCCATCATATGAAACCGCATATTCCACAATAAAGTCACCAGTAAAATATCTACCAGAATTTGTAGAGTTTTCTACTCCTCCTCCAGCACCAACGGTTACTTGATTATTAAAAAACCGAGATTGAGTATTTACTTGAAATTCACTCGTTACCCCATTGTAAGTAGCAGGATTATCAATCGCTACATCAGCGTAAGGCTGATAATTAAAATCAAAATCCACACCTGACACAAAATCGACATCTGTTACGATTTCTGAAACCAAACCTGTGACATAAAGTGACAGTTGATTCGAGAGCATTTCGGTCATTGTATTCGCATAAGTCTGAATGACGGCATTTCCCGATACACCAGTTTCACTCGGTAAAAATGATTTAAGAACGACCAATCCAAAAACTTGTCGATTCAGTTCATTTTTATCCGCTTTAATCGCGATCATTTTAGGATCGACATAAGATCCTAATCTTTGATTGATATTTGGAAATTGTATATCAAAACCAATATCAGGTTTCATTAAATCGCCCCTCAGCTGCATCACTAAATTGACATCCGTTGCTCGTTGAGCTAAGGCAATATCTTCTTCTAATGTGAGGTATTCTAAAATCAGATTATAAGGAGCTGTTCTCAGACCTTTATATGTCGCATCAATATTAACTTGTGCGGTATAAGGACTTCCGTCCCAGGAAATTGTTCCACCTTTCGCTACGCTGAATGGTTTATTGATACTTAGAAAAAGAGAGTTTTGGCTATAGGTGAATAAATATTCTCCTGAGGTTAATTCATACGTTCCGAACATCGTAAATTCTCCTTTGTTCGTCACATTTATCGTCAAATTACCTTTTCCTCTTCCTCGCATAATATCACCAACGGACTCATCAAAAATCAAAGAAATCTCGGCCTGCGGGGTGACATTTAATTCTAATTTTAAATTCGCTCCGAGAAAATTTACATTTTTATCTTTTCCTTTTATCGTGTCTTTCGGATTCACAAAATCAATAAAATTAACAGCTTTAGCATTACTTGAAGTCATCAATGGAATTGCCATCCAAGAATCTTTGGATGTTGTGGCATTAATATCAATATTTGGCGATGATAAGCGTCCTGAAAAATCTACTTTTGCAGAACCAATTCCTCGACCGTAGAATAATTCATTATCTTTTTTCTCGGTATCAATTAATAAAAATTCTGATGAAAAAACGGTTAACGCCAATTCAAAATCTTTTAGGTTTTTATGATTAATTCCACCAATTACGTTCGCCTTATTCCCAAACTTATCGGTCAATGTATTGCCACTAAAATCAAAGAAATTATCTCTTGCTTTGATTTTTACTTCCTCCAATCGGTAGAAAGTTTGCAAATAATTAACTCGGGTTCCTGCTTCGTAAAGTCTTACCGTTCCTTTTGCCTCTGGCTTTTTGACATCTCCCGAAAAGAAAAGATCAGCATTCACTTTTCCTTTCGTTCCCGAAATTCCTTGTACGAAATATTCGATTACTTGAAACGGGAAATTCTTTGTCCGAGCAGAAAATGCGAAAGAATTTTGTTTATATCTTCCTCCATTTTCTATTGGTAAGTAATATTTTCCGTCAACAGTCAAAGATTGAGATTCCAATTGATCTACATCATTAATAATTTCTTTGATTAAATTCAATTGAAAGTTCAATGGTTCTCTAAGGTTCTCCAAAGAAGCCGAAATATCTAAAGCTCCAAAATAATCGTCATTGATATAGAAAGTATCAATATGAACGATGCTGGAGATAGAGTCTTTATTAAGGTTGAATAAATTTTTGACCTTCGTTTGAATATTCACTTTTCCATTAAAAGTCAAAAATGGAATTTTTATAAATTGTTGTAACCATTCCATCGGCAAATTATTCACATCAAGCTGTAAACCTTTGTCACCAATACTATTTAATGCAACAGATTGCTCATCACTCTTCAAGATAAAGTTATTCGTGTGAACATATCCAGAGCCGAATTGAATATAATTATTATCAGAAATAACCCATTTATCTTCACTAATGTATAAATCAGAAGAGTCTAAATGAACTTGAAATTGGTTTTCCGATAAAAATAATTGACCATTAATATTCAGGGCTGAAAAAATGTCTGTAATACTGGAAACGGACGTTTTGAAGGCAATCGTATCTTTTGATAAACTATTTTCTAATATGATTTTTGGAATAACTAAATTACCAATTTTCGTTTCTTCCACCTCTATAATAAACTTTCCGTTATTATTAATTCCATTGGAATGTGCTTTAATTTGGTTCACTTGTATTTGATTATAAGCCAAATACGGTAAGTTCAGTTTGAATGAAAAAGACTCATTTACAGCATTAAAATTTGCTTTTGTAACTAAATTTCGGATTGTATCCAAACCTTTATCTAAGAGATGTGTAATGTTTTTGGTATCAATAATATTCGCATTGAAAATAAAATTTTCAGAACCTGCAAACTTCTTATTGACGTAAGTCGAATCGAAATTAACATTCATTTTTTGAGCAAAAGAAGGGTAGTGTTCTGCTACAAAATTTAATAATGGTCGCTCAATATTTTTAATTGTATAATTTCCTCCAAGGGAAGCCGTCAACATTTCAGAGCTCAACTTCATCAACCGATAATTATTCTTAATACTTGATCTCAAAACTAGTGAATCTACATAAAATTGTTCCGAACCAGTCGATATATTTAAATCAGAAACACTTGCAGTTCCTACAATATTATCCAAATCATCACCTGAGAAATTCAAATTCAATTTGGTATTAAAATTAAAAGTATCGCTTGTAATATTTAAGGCATTTAAATTCAGATTTGTAATAGTCGAAGTTAAATCAAACTTTGGCAAATCAGCATTAAAATTCATTTCGCCATTAAAATTCAAGTCAATATTTCCATCCGTAATTCCCATTTCACCGATGAATGATTTCTTTTTAAAGGTGCCATCAATGATGATATTCTCATACGGATATTCCTTATAAGTAAAACTTTCAATATCCGAATCTATCTTGATATCCAAAGTTCCCAAACTTCCACCAGTTCCTTTTACATTTGATTTGAAAGTGATTGTCCCGAAGTCCGGATTATCTGTCCATTTTTTTAAATCAAAATCATGTAAATTCAGAGTTCCACTATACCGACCAGTTTTAGTCGGCGTTTTCAGGTTAATTGACATTTCGGCTTGTCCCAAATCCGTTTTCAAATTTCCATCTGCCACAAAATCATAATAGAATCCATCAAAATTTCCCTTAAAGTTGATTTTTCCAAGTTTGTAAAACTGTTCACTGACATTCAAATCTGGAAATAATAACTTTAGATTTCGCATATTCGTATTCAGGTTATCAATTTTTAATTGCAAAAAAGTAACCTCTGGATTTGTAAAATCTCTGGATTTAAAACTCCCTTTTATCGTTGCATTTTGTCCAAACGAAAGGTATAAATCATCACCACGAAGTCGATTTACTCGACCAAAAATTCGACCTTTTATAATTAATTTGCCATCTCTATTTTGTCTAAAAAATGCGTTGTTATTCAGTTGTGGTGCGAATGTTAGTAAATCATTAATGGCAATGACGGAATTTTTTGTTCGAACATCCAATTTCACCTTATCATTAAAATATCCCATATCGCTGATATGACTATATGCAAAAATTAACGTGTCGCCCAAAACACTTTCTGGCGTAATCAATTCTAAATTGTAGAATGCCATCGTATCTATTCGCATCATCATATCTGCTCGAAAAGATTCAATCTCAAAACCTCGTTTTTCTCGAACTTCTCCTTTTGTAATTTTCCAGGTTCCAACTTGATTTTCTAATTTGATATCCTCAATTTTCATATTTACATCCTCAAAATCAAAATGCTGAACATCCAATTTCAAGTCAAAAAAATTCTTAAAACGAAGATTATCGAATTCAAAACTGCCATTTTTTAGAAGAAGATTACCTACTTTAATCGTCCAAAATTTAGCTTGACTCGAATCAATCGGATAAATAATCGTATCGGCAGGATGCTGTTTCGGATAGGCAGAATCGGGTATTTCAAAGAAAACACCTTTTGCAATAGACCCTTTTGGTTCATTAATTATGATGGAATTAATATCCAAAGTTCTATTATAAAAGTCTGAAGAACCAATATTTAATTCCAAATCTTTGACATTGACAATCATCTTATCGCCGTTTGCCGCATTTTGAAAACCAAATCGTAGATTATAGAAAATTAGCTCTTCGCAATCTAAATAAAAGGTGCCATTATCTTTCGGTGGACCGGGTTCAAATGGTTTGGAATATTTCGTAATTAGGTTCTTAATTTCCATAGAATAATCTCCGGGATAACGATAAAGGTTAAATCGGGTATTATCAAAAGTCAATTCTTCGACGACGACTTTTTTATTCAGTAATGAAAATAATTTAATGTTAGCGTGAATGGTTTCGGAATAAAGCAAAGTATCTTGATGTGAATCTTGAATATAAATGCCTTGAATATCGAGGTGGTCAAAAAACTTAAAATTGATGTAATCTATTTCTACTCGAGTATCTAATTTTTCAGAAATACTATTCGTTGCCCAAGTTACCAATTTGTTCTGAACATAAGGGATGCCAACAACTAATCGGAGGATTATTAGAAACAAAAAGATTAAAAACGTCGTACGAAACAGTACACGCAACAATCGAAAAAACAATAATTGTTGTTTCTTTTTGGATGCGTGTACAATTTCTACCACTTCTTCGTCTTCTGGAAGAATATTTTTAAGATCGTCGTTCATTAATACTTTAGTTCTCGTTTATTTTTTTGCTTAGAATTAACTACAAAAATAGTAACATTTTTTGGCTTATTTATATGAATAAGCCAAAATACAAAATACCTTTTACCTTTATAACCGCCTACCTTTCAATAAACGTAATTTATAGCATAAATAATTTTTTAACTAAACAGCTCTTTGATAATGTCGGTATGTAAATAGTTAAGAGCTTTTTGCTCCGGTACTCAATACCATATTTTAGTTTAATTACTTTGGGAATTTATTTGCAATCGCAATGAAACCAAACCTTCTTAAATTCCGCCAATTCATCCATATATTTTGAAATGGCTATTTCACCAATAACCGTTTCACTTTGAGTCTTCAATATTGGCTGTTCAATGCTTGAATCTTGAACAAATTCGTGAGCCATGACTAAAGTTTCCAATCCATCTTTCCAATTTGCTAAAGCACTCGTAGTTTGATTATATCTTATAGTAAGCATAATATTTTTTGAATGTTGACTCAGTTAAAATGCTAAAAAAATGTTCACTTTACAAAGGTTTTCTTATAAAAAGCTAACACGTAAACGTAATTTTTTTTTGAATTAAAACGTATTTCGAAACCTCGAAAAAAGGATGAAAAGGTACAAAATTATATTGAAAGATTAAACCTTACAATAAGAAATCGGTGTAGCCGATTAGTACGTAAATCCCTTTCATTTTCTAAAAAATTAGAACATCATATTGGAGCGTTAAAATATTTTT
>CAWVWD010000280.1:0-6162 GCA_963933585.1 uncultured Saprospiraceae bacterium | reverse complement strand
GGGATTGATCGAGTTTTTAAAACATCCAATGTTTGTGGCAAAACACCATCAGAAACCAAAAATATATTCGCAGGATTTTTCTTACGACGTTTATTTTTGATACCATGAAACATCGCCATCGCTTCTGCTGCCGCTGTTCCTTCATCTAGCAAAGATGCGTTCGCTACAGGCATTGAAGTCAAGTCGCTCACCATCGTTTGAAAATTCAATAACGCTTCCAAACGTCCTTGTGCGATTTCCGCTTGATAAGGTGTATATTGTGTATACCATCCCGGATTTTCGAAAACATTCCTCAAAATCACAGAAGGTGTTATCGTATCATAATAACCTAAACCAATATACGTTTTGAAAACCTTATTCTTCGCAGCGGTAACTCTTAATTGTTTTAAATATTCATATTCGCTAACAGCAGGTGGAATATCCAACGGTTCACTAGAACGAATTACACTCGGAACCGTTTGGTCAATAAGTTCGTCTAACGAATTGATACCTAGAGTTTGCAGCATTGCTGTAAGGTCACTTTTATTAATACCAATATGTCTTTCGGCAAATCGGTCTGGAGAAGATAGTCGTAACATTTTCCTTAGTATTGATATGGTGATTTGTGATTGATGATTTGTGCTAAATTAAAACATATTGTCACATAGCTTTTTTGGCTTCGCCCAAATTTGTAAAAAAAATCTAATTTTTAACGAAGTTGAAATAAAAAAACGATGTAGCCACGTGTTTGACATTTACATTTTGGTTTTACCAAAAGCGTCACCATCTTAAAGTTAAAAATAATCGCAAAGATAAGTTTTCCGATTTGAATCGCTAAATCAAATAGCCATCAAAACAGGAAAACTATATTTTAGTTTATTGTTTAGATTGAATGTAAATAATGATGGAAGTATTGATGTCTTAAATGGTGAAAATTTAAGATTTGTTTGCAAAAATTATTTGAAACAACCTTTTCCCTTTTTTCCCGTTTATAAAGTGATAAAATAACTACAATCTTCGAATTGTGTTAATTATTTAATTCTAATTGAAAAAGTTATGTTTGGATTATTCAAAAAAGACCCAATCAAGAAATTGCAAAAGCAATATAAAGAGTTACTTGAAGCATCTTTTAAATTATCGACTACTGACAGAAAAGCGAGTGATTTAAAACGTGCGGAAGCAGAGGAAGTACTAAACAAAATTGAAAAATTACAAGTCAAGTAGCTAATTATTAATGGCTATTGTGTCCATTTTGATTAATTTTATTGTCCGCAATAATTAATTATTCAAAATATTAAAAATAGGAAAATAGGAAAATAGATAACGTCATGTTGAATAAAGTCAGCATGGCGTTTTTTTGTTTGATTTTTTTTATGAACATCACCATGAGAAACCCAAAAGATATAGTCGCATAATTTGGCCTAAAATCAATAATGTTAATCCAGAATAAAAGGGCACACTTGCAGTACTTCCGAATATTTTAAGATTAAAATACCATTTTTTAATTTTTGTTATTTCATTATTAAGTGTTTCATTGTTTTAATAATCGAACAATGAGCCGAAAGTAACAATAATGTAATAATCAAATTCCTAAACAGTGGAAAAACTTCGTTATTTTTGTACGAAATTTATGATTGCATAGATTTTTTGGTAAGAATTGTTCGTTAGGGTAACTCAAATAATAAAATATTTAAAACTTGAAACAAACTATTTCAGATTTTACATTTAAAATTCGCCGGTTTTTTATTGATTTTCAGCAAGGTTATCCGAGAGTGATGAAGGTTATTCGAGGAATGATGAAGTTAATAAAATGGGGAATTATTGCGGGAATTGTTCTTTTATTATCGTTGATATTATTTGTCCGTTTTGGATTTTTTCGTCCGCTGCCATCTCATGCAGAAATCAAGAAAATTCAAAATCCAATTGCGTCGGAAGTATATGCTGCGGATGGCGAGTTATTGGGACGATATTATCTCGAAAATCGTACAAATGCTTCGATTCGAGAAATTCCTCAGTCTGTAATTGACGCGTTAGTGGCGACGGAAGATGTACGATTTTTTGAGCATAATGGAATTGATTTTCGGAGTTTATTGCGAGTATTCTGGGTGAGTATTGTGTCGGGAGATAGCAGTGGAGGAGGAGGAAGTACGATTTCTCAGCAATTGGCAAAAAATATTTATGGTCGGAAATCAATGCGATATGTCGGAATGCCAATGAATAAAGTTTGGGAAATGATGTCCGCACGTCGGTTGGAAAAGGTTTATGCGAAAGATGAAATCTTAGAATTGTATCTAAATACGGTTTCTTTTGGTGAAGATGTTTATGGAATCGAGACGGCAGCAGAACGATATTTTAATACAGAACCTGAAAATCTACGGTTAGAAGATGGGGCTGTTTTGGTCGGAATGTTAAAAGCAACGACCGCTTATAATCCTCGAAGTCATCCAAAACGTGCAAAGTTTCGTCGGAATATTGTTTTTCACCAAATGAATAAATATGAATATTTGGATACGACAACGATGGATTCGTTGATGAACTTGGAGATAGAATTGGATTATAATTATATGACTCGAAATACGGGTTTAGCACCTCATTTTCGAGAACAGTTGCGATTGGATTTGGAGAAAATTTGCGGTAAACTTCGCCAGTCAGATGGTACGAATTATAATATATATACGGATGGTTTGAAAATTTATACAACGCTAAATTCTAAAATGCAGCGATACGCTGAAAAAGCGGTGCAAACACACATGAAGAGTTTGCAAAAAACATTTTTTGAGCATTGGAAAAATAGACGACCTTGGGGAAAAGATGATGCGTCGATTCGTTCGGCAATGAGAAAAACGAATCGTTATAACGTCTTGAAAGAGAAAGGTTGGACAGATGAAAATATTGAAAAACATTTCAAAATAAAGACGAATATTCGCATGTTTACCTATGATGGCGAAGTGGAAAAACAAGTTGCTCCATGGGATTCCATCATATATTATCATCAGTTTTTGAATACAGGATTTATGGCGATGAATCCTAAAAATGGCCATGTGCAAGCGTATGTTGGTAGTGTGAATTTTCAAAGTTTCCAATACGATCATGTTTTTTCAAAGCGTCAAGTTGGTTCTACTTTTAAGCCAATTGTGTATGCACGAGCGATTGAAAATGGTCGAACGCCTTGTGATTATATTCCGAATGAAAAAATTACCTATGCTGAATATCAAAATTGGACGCCAGGGAATTCAGATGGAAAATATGGTGGTTACTATTCGATAAAAGGTGGATTGACGAATTCGGTGAATACAATCGCTGTACAATTGATGATGGAAAGTGGTATTTCGGAAGTGAAAATGTTGGCTAAAAAAATGGGAATTACATCTGATTTGCCGAACGTTCCGTCTATTGCGCTCGGAACGGCGGATATTTCACTGTATGAAATGATGCAAGTTTACGCCACATTTGCGAATCGAGGTCAGCCGATTGAACCGATCTATTTGACAAAAATCGAAGACAGACACGGGAAAATATTGAAAAAATATGATGATTCTGTTCCGAAGGCAAATGTAATTTCGAAGCAAACTGCCGATTATATGATTGAAATGATGGAATCGGTCGTGGATAGTGGAACGGCTCGCAGACTGCGTTTCCGTTATGGAATTACAGGTACAGTGGCTGGAAAAACAGGAACGACTCAGAATCAATCGGATGGTTGGTTTATGGGAATTACACCGAACATAGTTGCTGGCGTTTGGGTTGGTGGATATAATCGAAAAATCCGTTTTCGATCGACGGCTCTTGGTCAAGGTGCGAATATGGCGTTGCCGATTTGGGGATTATTTATGAAGGATATGCAGCGTGATAAATCGTTTAATAAGATCACGCAAGTGAATTTTCCAACGGTAGTAGATTCGCTATCGCTGAAATGTGGAATGCACGTTGATAGTTTGGTGCAAATTGATTTTGGTGATGGATATGAATATTTGGAAGAGGACGAATTGGAGGATTATCTTAAAGTGGAAGGCGTTCCCGAAATCGAATTGACGGAGGAACAGATTAGACGTTTGGAGGAGATTCAACGACAACAAAGCAAACGGAAACGAAAGGCGATTCGAAAGGATAATTGGAAAGAAAGAAAAGAGGATGCAAAAGAACGATTGCGAAATGCTTTGAAAAAACGGAAAGGTTAAGGTGTTTTTATTGTGTTGTTGTCAGAAATCGAGTATCAAGAATAGTAGAAATAATAAGGTTTAGAACCTCAAAATACTACTTAAGAAACGACAACAACACAACAACACATCTTAATTCGGTCTCACGGTTTGATCTGCTTCGACTAATTTGTTATTTTCAAAGTAATAAACTGTTTCAGTATAAACGGAACCATTTTTATAAAGACTTTCAATAACCGTTTTACTTTCAATATCATTGATTATTCTAATTTGAATATAGCGAGATTTTCCATCTAGTTTATTTTTCTTAAACGTTTGGAAACCAACTAATTGACCATGGTCATTATAGCTTTTTTGTTTGCCATTTGCCAAGCCATTTTTAAACTTCATGACTTGTTGTTCTACCGGGTTTTTGTATAAATATTGCACAGAATATTCTTTGTTACTTTGACCTAAATCGATATAAACTATTTCATAAACATAAAGACTTTTTGGATCTTTCACTTTTTCGTGAGAAACTAGTTTGAAGCGTCCAGCTCTACCAATTCGAATTGCTTCAAAAGAACTATAAAAACGAGCATCCGTTACGAAATATGTTCGCCATTTTCCATGACGATTTCCTTTTTTATATTTCCCTTTTTCTTTTAATTCGCCGGTAATTTCGTAATAATTCCATTCGCCAACTGGTTCTCCATTTTCCAAACTTCCTTCCGCCCAAACTTCTCCATTTATTTTATTATATTCAATGATGTTACGATTTGGGTTTTCCTTAATTTCTTTCAAGATATTGTGTCTTGACATCCGATCATCCAAAACATGTAATACGGAGCCAGTGGTTAATAAACCATCTGAAATACTATAATTAGCATAAACCAAGTAGGTTTCGTCTTCTTGAAATGCAAGCTGTGCCAATGCAACTTTACCAATATCAACGGTATCTGCCATTGAACCTCGGTACGATTCATGGATTACAAACCGTAATTTATAAGTCGGAATCTTCGTATCCGCTTCTCGGTACGCAAAATTCATTGTTTTGATATTTCCAACTTTTATTACGGTACCAATAAATACTTTATCCGTTTGATTATAATGCCACAAAACAGGATGCGTAGAACCGAAGTTACACGCTAAAATATTGGAACTCAATAAAGTATTTATAAGGATAAAAAAACCTACCAGTATATTTTTCATAAATTTTATTTGTGTATATTAAACCGTATCGATTTCTAAAACCGATACGGTTTCTGACGAAAAAGTGCTTATTCATAGTATCAAGCAAAACATTGTCGTAATTTCTTATCAAATGCCATTTTACTCAGTCCATTACCAATAACAACTAAAGTCGTTTGTCGGTTTTCGTTCGGTTGCCATTCACTACCTTTTGTGAAAACGAATTGCTGCTGAACCGATTGAAAAATGATTTTATTCGTTTGTCCCTCGATATTCAAAATGCCTTTCATTCTATAAATTCGCATACTCTGAAAGTGCATCAAAACTTGAACGAATTGACGGAATTTCAAGATATCAAACGCCTCAAAATACTGATAAGTTTGGGAAGTTATATTACCGTGTCGGTGTGCTAATGAGAAATTAACATTTTGCATCTTGACTTCGACTCGTTTTGGCTCAAAAGCCTGAATATTTAGAATTTCATTAACCTCAATTTTGGAATAATTAGTCGTTAATTGCTTCGCAAAAGGATTGATGTTTTTAATCGTCTGTTGCAATTTTTTCAGCGTTTTAGCATCCACCAAATCTGATTTATTAAATACTAAAACATCGGCAAAACTAATTTGACGAGCAGCTTCTGTTTCTTTACTTTTTAATAATTCATCAATATGAAAACTATCGACCAAACACAAAATACCGTCTAATTCAAAATGTTGTTGGACATTCAAATCCGATACAAAAACGGAAGCAATTCCGGATGGATCTGCAATTCCAGTTGTTTCAATTATCAAATGGTTAAACTCCGATTTTCGTCGAATCAATTCTCCCAAAAGTTTTGACAGTTCGACACTCAACG
>CAWVWD010000279.1:0-6163 GCA_963933585.1 uncultured Saprospiraceae bacterium | reverse complement strand
GTTTTCATAAAAAAATCCTTACAATGCTTCCATGTCTACTTCCACACCTAACCAAGTTTCTAAAGTCGCTTTCAATTCTACTTTTTGAGCATCTGTTAAGTTTTTGATTCGAGCGTTTCCGTGATGTTTTCCTACCATATTGAAGTATAACGCATTCACCTTTTTGGTTGGAATTACACGAGTTGCTGACCAAGTATCATTTGCACCATTGATGTAAATAAAGTTATTGCCGTTCTTTTCTAACCATTTTGCAGCTGCTTTTGGAACATCATTATTAAACTTGATTTCAATACCTTTTGGAGCGAAAGACGAATGTGGATCTTTTGATAAAGTCTTGATTAAATCACCAAATTTTTTCGTTTCAAAACCATAATATCCCATTTGAGCACTTGCTTGATAATAATGTGGCTCAAACATTTTCATCGTTTTATCATCATAAAAAGACAACCCAACTATATCAATAAAAGATTGAATATAATTATCCAATGTATCGCCTGTCGGCAAATCATCACAACTACTTCCCCATTGCCAAAACGAAAATGAATATTCCAAAACGGCAAACTCGAAAGCCGCTTCTAAGCCGCCTAAATATTCAAACGTATAATTTGATGCTTTAGAGAACCATTTTAATTTTCCTAAAACCTCTTCCCTATTTTCTAAAAGTATTTTTTGAACATGGAAAATTTTGTCCCGACATTCCTTTGTTCCAATCGTATCCAAGAATTTATAAATACGTTTTTCCTCAAAGTCCAAGTTCAATGGCGCCACATAAGGGAAAGAAACATCGACATCATTTGGATAGAAATAACGGTAAAAAATCGTTGTTTGTCCACCTTTACTAATTCCGGTGCTGACCCATTTTCCAGTATATATTTTCTTAAGTAATTGGTTAATATGATGTAAATCCGCAGTCGCTTGTTCGAGGTTCAAATATTGCCAATCTAATGGCGACGGAACAGATTTTCCACAAAAGCGATGTTCGATATTGATATAATTCGCCTTCAATATTGTAGCGACTTCATTCTTATTTCTGTTCAATTGATAACCTTGCGTATTCATTACATTCGGTGCTTCAAAACCAACATGTGTCAGTTCCAAACGCTGATAAAAAGTACCTTTTTCAGGGTTTTCGTGGTCAATGAATTGCTTTACAAAACATTCATATTTATTGTCTGTCACTTTCGTGAATTTCACACCTTCTAAGTCAAACAAAGCGTCTTCAATACTTTGAGCGAAGGAAAAGGTAGCTGCGAATATCAAAACGATTGATAAATAAATTCTTTTCATGATAATTAGTTTTAGCTTTTAGCTTTTTTGTAAATACGAATATAGTGAATATATAAATAAAGACCGTCATTCCGACCAGGGTCGGAATCTCCCGAAGGCGACGACTGAAAACTTTAGTTTCTTACCAATTTAGAACTCAAACCTTTCCGTCATTCAGTACTTCAACAAACAAATCTAAATCACTACCCTTTCCATCATTGCGGTGAATGCTGCAAGCCGTTGAACGTAAGGACTCAATTTCAATAATATTAGCAAGCCAAAAATCGGATATTTTTTGAATTGAGCGCTAATAAAGCAAAATGCTTTTGCCTTGAATGGATTATGGCGTGCACCATAATGACGGAAATGTTTTGGTTTTGATTTCGTTCGTTGAAGTCTATAACGACCATTTTTTTTAAGTTTTAGATTAATTATTTGTGCTCACTCCAACTCCAATACAAATGCAAAATCTCCTCGAACATCTTGATACTCAATATTCAATTCCACACATTCCGTTTTCCAGTTTTTGATTTGCCAATATTTATTAGAACCATCAAAAATGACTTTTTTGAATGTAAAATTATGATTCAAATCTGCTATTTTTAATCTTGGATTATTAATTATAATCAAATAATCGATCTTGACTTTTTCGGTCGTTGGTGCGACTTTATGGTCAATAATCAAAAATGAATTATTGTGAAATTGAATTAAATTCGATTGCTTTTTTAGAAATGGTTTGTCGATATTTTCATTCATTGAAATACTATCGACCGTTTTAACATTTAATTTCCAATGGTGATTTTGAGCGGCGAATTTATAATTTTTAATTTTGAAATTGTTGGAATGTAAATTCACAACTGTTTGACCGTTTATAAAATCAATAGCGGAAGCATTGGAAATACTATAAATGACGACCTGTTTTTGGTTTTGTGATTCGAAATGATGGAATAGACTTATCGCTCCTAAGATAATGATGAAACCCAAAACGTAAATTGTCCAACGGATTTTTCGAGTTTGGAGGAGAAAGCCAAACGTTAGAATAGAAGCTAAAATCAAATAGAACTCGATGTCGGTAAACCATAGACCTTTTATTGCGGCAAGCGGAAAATGATGAATCGTTTGAATACACCAGTTCATAGCATGAATTGTCCAATAAATCGCTTCGCCCAAAATTGCATCTAAATAGGGTATTAAACCAAAAGTAAAAAATATCAAACCTAAGGATAAAATAAATGCTGCGGCAGGAATTACAATCGCACTTGATAACCAGAACCAAATCGGAAACTGATGAAAATAATATAATGTCAGCGGTAAAGTTCCCAAAGTCGCAGCGACGGAAACCATCGTGAGTTGCCAAAAGTAATTGATAATTTTGTTTTCGGGTAAATACCAAATTGCTAATTTGGGTTGAAAGTAAACGATACCAAAGACGGCTGCATAAGACAATTGAAAACCAACGGAAAATAAAAAGTAGGGCTCAAATAACAATAGTACGAAAGCGGAAGCCGCCAAAATATTATAAATACTCGGCTTATTTCGCATTTCTAACCCAAAAGCTATCATCGTAAACATCACGGTTGCTCGAATCACGGATGGCGAAAAACCGGTGAACAAAGCATAAAACCAAACTGGCAAAAGAATCAA
Source organism: uncultured Saprospiraceae bacterium (assembly GCA_963933585.1). Taxonomy (GTDB): domain Bacteria; phylum Bacteroidota; class Bacteroidia; order Chitinophagales; family Saprospiraceae; genus CAWVWD01. Next base: position 3,253 of record CAWVWD010000279.1, on the reverse strand, counting down.
AAGCAGTTTTAACCATTTTCGCTTTCGCCAATCAAAACGCTTTAAAAACCATCGCAAAAGAAAAACAACAATTCCAACATGTAAGCCTGAAACTGCCAAAACGTGAATCGCTCCAGTTTCGGAATAAGCGGCTTCGATATCTTCGGATAGTTCTTCCTTAAACCCCAAAAGCAAAGCCATTGCCACGCCCTGTTCGGTTTCTCCTTTGATAAACGTTTTGATTTGTTGGATACGTTTTGTACGAATCTGATTGATCCAAACTCGTAAACCTTTCGTTTCTGTTGCTAACTTTGTCCAATTATTGGATGGCAAATATGCTTGGTAATGGATTCCTTTGTATTTTAAGAATTGTTTATAATCGAACTGATGCGGATTTTTGGGAGATTCTACGGCATTGACGAAAGTCTGAAATAGAATATTATCGCCATAAGTCAAGAGTTTACTCAAGGTATCCGCTTCGACATAACACAATAATTTCCCCGAAGCAATTTCCAAACTATCCACCGATTGACCAATTTGCTGAATCTCTAATTCGACTTTTGTAGTATTTTTGGTTGTTGGAAGGTTGATGACTTTTCCCAAAATCCAATACTTTTGATTCGTTTCATTTTGTTGTTCTATAAGGTATTGATAATGTGCCGTATTATTAATGGGATTATTCCAAAACATAACTTGCCAACCAAACAAAAATAACAGTGCGTTCATGAGAATCCCAATAATCCATTGGCGATAAGCCGCTAAATCTAGTCGGGTAAAAATCCACGTTATGATGGAAGTTAGGCAAAGCAATATTATCGGAAACGGTAAACTTTTGTCAATCATCGTATTGAACCAAATTCCGAATACAAACGGAATGACCAATCGAATGAAAGGAATGGATTGCCAATTAATAGGAAACATAATGTGATTAAAAATTCGTAGTTGATAGTTTGCCGTTCTAATTTCGAAATAATTAAATAATTACAAATTATCAGCTATAGATGGTTAATGAATAAAATACCGAATAAAAATAGGAAAATATTAACAATAAAGAGTCAACGTACTGCAAAGTACAGCTTTTTTAAAAGGAATCGAAATAAAATTTTGAAATAAAATCAAATGGTACAATCGTTCTATTATTTTCATTTTCAACTATTTATAAATAGCAAAGACCTACAAATATTCTTTTATTGAATAAATAGCAAAATTTTCTTAGTGAAATTTTAGTTTTTAAAAAATATTTATCTAAATTTGCTCTTATAGTTAACGGATTATTTCCTCAGCTATAACCAAATAAAACTTTATTATCATAAGTTGTTTTTTACAAATATTTAGAATTTTAAATCTTCCATGATTAGTGATGTTCCGAATGCGAAAGCAATCGGAACATTTTTTTTTGAAAAAAACTATATGGTTTTGAAAACCTTACAGGTTTTCTATACATTTTCTTTACCTTTGTATCCCGTAATGTGATAATCAAATGATGAACAATGAACTGAATTAGATTCATCGTTCATCATTTATATTTTATAAAAGTAATGACAAAATACGTATTTGTTACGGGCGGAGTAACTTCCTCTTTAGGTAAAGGTATCATAGCCGCTTCTTTGGCTAAATTGCTACAATCTCGTGGCTTTTCAGTTACCATTCAAAAATTCGATCCTTATATTAATGTTGATCCAGGAACGCTGAATCCTTACGAACATGGCGAATGTTACGTGACGGAAGATGGTGCGGAGACGGATTTAGATTTGGGACACTATGAGCGTTTTTTAAATACGCCAACGTCTCAAGCTAATAATGTGACAACTGGTCGAATCTATCAAACCGTAATTAATAGAGAACGGAAAGGTGATTATTTAGGCAAAACGGTTCAGGTCGTTCCGCATATCACAGACGAAATCAAGCATCGTGTACAAATGTTAGGTACGACGAATGAGTATGATATTGTCATTACGGAATTAGGTGGAACGGTTGGTGATATTGAATCTTTACCGTACTTAGAGGCTTTACGCCAATTGCGTTGGGAATTGGGAACGGATAATTGTATTGTGGTTCACTTGACTTTGATTCCGTATTTGAGTGCTGCAAAAGAGTTAAAAACAAAGCCAACTCAGCATTCTGTTAAGGAGTTATTGAGTATAGGTATTCAACCAGATATTTTAGTTTGCCGGACAGAACATCCTATTAATCAAGACATTAGACGTAAAATAGCTCGTTTTTGCAATGTGGAATTAGGTGCTGTAATTGAGGCAATTGATGCCAAAACGATTTATGATGTACCGCTTTTGATGCTGAAAGAAAAGCTGGATACAATGGTCATTTCTAAGCTAAGAATGGTAGATAAAAAAGAACCAAATCTTACGGAATGGAAAAACTTTTTGGGCAAACTCAAAAATCCATCAGATGAAATAGAGATTGGTTTGGTCGGAAAATACAACGAATTACAAGATGCTTATAAGTCTATTTACGAATCATTTATTCACGCAGGAGCGATGAACGAATGTAAGGTAAAGGTTCGTCCGATTCATTCTGAAAGTATTACGGCTGATAATGTTCGAGAAAAATTAGCAGATTTACAAGGTGTTTTAGTAGCTCCAGGATTTGGTGAGCGTGGAATTGAAGGAAAAATAGAAGCAATAAAATATGTTCGAGAGAATAATATTCCGTTCTTCGGGATTTGTTTGGGAATGCAATGTGCAGTTGTAGAATTTGCTCAAAATGTCTTAGGATTGGAAGATGCGGCTTCTATCGAAATGAAACCAGATACTGCAAATCCAATTATTAGCTTAATGGAAGAACAGAAGCGAATCACACAAATGGGCGGAACAATGCGTTTGGGCGCTTATCCTTGTGAAATTCGTAGAAATACAAAATCTTCAAATGCTTATAAACATTTGAAAATTAGTGAACGTCATCGCCATCGTTATGAGTTTAATAACGATTATTTGGAGCAAATCGAAAAACATGGTTTGAAACCTGTCGGTGTGAATCCTGAAACGAGTTTGGTGGAAATCGTGGAATTGAAAGATCATCCTTGGTTTGTCGGTGTTCAATTTCATCCAGAACTAAAAAGTACGGTTGAAAATCCACATCCTCTTTTCGTCGCATTCGTGAAAGCAGCGATGGATTATCAAAGTAATTAGGAATTAAACATTTATCGATAAGTTTTTAATTCTCACAGAGTTAAAATATAAGAAAGTCCGTCATACCGATAATCGTCGGCATGATGGACTTTTTTTATTTTATATGGTCCAAAACCATATTTGATAAG
>CAWVWD010000278.1:0-6169 GCA_963933585.1 uncultured Saprospiraceae bacterium | reverse complement strand
ATTCTCAAAATATCTACCTCAACATCGACTACAAACAGTCAGGAGTCGGTGGTGACAATAGTTGGCAACCTCGAACGCATGAAAAATATTTATTGAAAGACGATGTTTATGAATGGTCGTATCGAATGTGTGCGATTGATTTGAAACGGGAAAAAGTGGCGGATAGATTGGGTTATGATTTGCCGAAGGTAGAATAATAGTGATGTAAAACCTGACGAGTTTTTGAAACCCGTCAGGTCTGGAAATATGAAACTCAATGTTCTGGAAAAACATCTAAAGCCATTTCCATGGATTGATTAAAAATATCACTATTTAATCCGTGTTCGATTTCATTTTTATTCAAATAATAAAATAGATTTTCGGTCGCCATATTTCCGGTCAAATCATCTTTCGCCATCGGACAACCACCGTAACCTCGTATTGCGGCATCGAATCGACGGCAACCACTTTGGTATGCGGCATCAATCTTTTCGTGCCAAGTATCTGGCGTTGTATGCAAATGAGCACCAAATTCAATCATTGGATAAGCGGCAATTAAATTACGGAATAAATAGGAAATCGATTCGGCATTGCTTACGCCAATCGTATCGGAAAGCGAAAGGATTTTAATGCCCATTTTTGCCAATCTTTCCGTCCATTTTCCGACGGTTTCCACATTCCATTCATCGCCATACGGATTCCCAAAACCCATCGAAATATAAACAACCATTTCCTTATTATGCTTTACGCAAAGGTTCTGAATGGTTTCTACTCGCTCCACCGATTCTTCGATGGTTGCATTGGTGTTTCGGAGTTGAAAAGTTTCAGAAATCGAAAACGGATAACCTAAATACTTAATTTCCTCAAATGCACAAGCATCAACCGCTCCTCGTGTATTCGCAACAATTGCCAATAATTTACTTTTGGTGTTTTCCAATTCTAATTTTGATAAAACAGCCGCCGTATCTCGCATTTGAGGAATTGCCTTTGGTGATACGAAACTACCAAAGTCAATCGTATCAAAACCCACCTTTAGTAAAGTATTGATATAATCTGCCTTGACTTGTGTCGAAATAAAAGGTTTGATACCTTGCATCGCATCTCTCGGACATTCTATTAGTTTTATCATAGGTGCATTTTGGTCGTTAGACCTATCCATTTTTGAAAATAGGACAGGTTCTTTACGAGAAAACAATCTTTTTTATAATCAATTTTTCAAACCAAAAGTTTTTAAAATTGTATAATCTACTGCAATAATATAATTATTCGGGAACTATAAAATGAATTTTATCAAAGGTTTTTTATTTTAAGTTGATTTTAATTCTCATTGTTCCGTAAGGTCGTTAATTTTGTTCTCAGTTTGATTGCTCTAACGTGATGGGAACCCCGGGAAAAGTCGGGACAAGCTACGGATTTAACGGATGAGAGCGTATTAAAACATATTTTTCTCATAAGAGTAGAAAAGTTTCAATTATAAATATTGATTGAATCTGTGATGGATTTTGTAAAATAACGATAAAGCCAATAATCTCGAGATTTCGGGACAAGCGGATTAAAAATCAAAAAAATCAAAAAAAATGAATAAAGCAATAACGTCAATAATTGGTTTTGGCTTACTTATCTGTGGAATGTTAGCGTTAGTATTACAGTTGGTCGGCGTTCAATTAGCCTTCTTAACTTGGATGGATACTTGGGGCGGTGGAATGGGTTTTTTCTTACGAATCATGATGATTGTCATCGGAATTGTAGTTATTGTGGTGACTCGCTCTGGCGAACAAGTACATGAAGAATTTTTTTAGGCCAGTTACTTGTTTCTGGTTTTCGATTTGATGTATTTTTTTATGGAAAAACGAAAACCAGCGACCGAAAATTGGTAATCAGTAATCAGTAATCAGATATGAAAAAGATATTTATATTTTTATTATTGGGAATCTTGATATTCTCAGAAGCGGAAGCACAAGATAACGCTTATGGCGTTTTGGGTGGTTTGACGATTGCAACGCAGAAATGGAATGGTTTCGAGCGTGATCCTTTGCTGACTTGGAATGCTCGATTTTTTTATGAATCCTTATTAAATGACCGTTTGAGTGTCGTCGGAGAATTTGGTTTGCATAATCGAGGAAGCGGAATTTTAGCACAATATATCGTACCGGGAACAGGGAATTTACAGACGAATTATTCCAAAATGGTTCTTCGAAATGCTTCATTTATGGGTGCAGCGAAGCAGATTTATGATATTAAGGATGGAGTGGATGCTTATGTAAAATTGGGACTTCGAGTAGAATATACGGTTGCTGATACGTTTGAAATTTTTGAACAATATGCGGAAGCAATTCGGCCATTTAACTATGGAGTGACATTTGGAGGTGGTTTTCATTTCGGACCAAAAGATGGACCAATTCAATTCGTGTTAGATGCACAAGTTTCGCCAGATTTTTCTCAGCAATTATACGCTCCGCCGGCACAGATTTATAATCGATTTACGCAACAATACCAAACGTTTTCGGAGCAAAAAGTAACGAATTTGAGTTTTGAAATTACGCTTGGAATTCGATTTGTTAATAAATATTATTACGAGTAATTAGTGAATGGTAAAGATGGAATCGGTTTCAAAAATCTGTCCCGTCTGGATTATTGCCAATCACGAATAACTAAAGATAAAATATGCCAAACAGAACAATAGCACCGCTTTTGCGGGAAATAACGAGTTTACAATTACCAAAACCTGAGATTATCCATTTGGATAACGGAATTCCTGTTTACATTACTCGAATGGGCACGCAACCGGTGGTGCGGATGGAATTGGTTTTTGAAGCAGGAAGATGGTACGAAGAAAAAAAGTTAATCAGTCGGGCGACTTCTCGATTGATTAAGGAGGGGACACGGACGAGAAGCGGTGCGGATATTGCAGAAACGGTGGATTTCTATGGCGGCTCGCTTGCATTTCCTGGGAGTTTGGATACTTCGAGTGTGGCGTTGTTTTGCTTGACGAAACACTTTGATAAGTTATTGCCATTGGTGGACGATTTGTTGACTTCGCCCGCTTTTGCAGAAGAAGAAATTGCTAAATTCAAGCGTAGAAGTTTGCAACGTTTCAAAATGGATACGGGGAAAACAGATGTGATTGCGTATCGAAAAATCACAGAAATGATGTTCGGGAAAGAGCATCCTTATGGCTACAATAGTCATCCAAGTATGTTTGATAATATTCAACGAGAGGATTTAGTTAACCACTTTTTGAAAAATTATCGTACGGGAAATTTAAAGATTTTCCTAAGTGGTTCTCCGACGGACGATGTCTTGGAAACTTTAAATAAGACGCTTGGTAGAAATCTTCCAGAAGGTTCTTCGATACCTAATAAAGTTTTAATCGATCCAAATCCGCAACAAATTCTTTCGATTCCAAAGAAAAACAATTTACAATCTGCGATTAGAATTGGTTGTAAAACCTTCGATCGTAAACATGAAGATTATAATGGGTTTTATATTTTAAATACGATTTTGGGCGGCTATTTTGGTGCGAGGTTAATGACGAATTTGCGAGAAGATAAAGGATATACTTACGGTGTTTATTCGAATCTCGAACCGATGCGTTATGATGGTTATTTCAATGTTTCGACAGAAGTCGCAAAAGGTGCTGCGAGTGATGCTGTTGGTGAAATATACAAAGAATTTGAGCGTTTAAGAGAAAAACCAGTTGGCGATGAAGAATTACTGATGGTTCGCAATTATTTGTTAGGTTATTTACTCACAGGATTGGATGGACCTTTCAATGTTTCCGAAATGGTAAAAATGGTTGCAATCGATGATTTAGATATTAATTTCTTTGATAATATGGTACAAACCATTAAGACGATTACACCAAATGAAATTCAAGCATTGGCCAATAAATATCTGAAACGAGAAAATATGTATGAGGTTGTTGTTGGATAGATTTGAGGTTTTATAGTCTTTTTATATGGTTTTTATTTATTATCGACCGAATCTAATAGGAACAATTTTTTTTAAATTTTCCATCTAACAGAATCTAAATTCCATTTCCATTCAGAGATTAAAAAGTAGAACATTAGACCTAATAGATGATTTTTGATTAAAAATCTCCTATTAGGTCGGAATTATATAAATACAAATTTCCACATAAATGAACTACGGTTTTAGCGTTTTTTGAGTTATTAGATTCGTTAGCCTCGTAAACCAGTAACTTTAGCTTTTTCTTATTAGAACGAGTTATAAAAAGGAACACTTTTTTATTGATTTTGAATAAATGGTCACATTTAAGCTCAAAGTTCCGGTTATTTCAGAAGTGTCTAACATTTTAAATCAGTAGCGAAGCGGTCCAATATCTCTATTCAACAATATCTCAAATCACAAAAACAAAAGCAGCAAAACTAACGTATCAAAATCATGGAAAAACTCACTAAAACACTTATCGCCGTATTGATTAGTATTTCGGCCTATGGTCAAGTCATTGAAGCGCCCGATTTAAAATGTATTACGACGCTTTTTGATGGTAATGTAGAATTAGAGTGGAATTTGCCACCAGCGAATAACTGTGGTGCTTTTCAAGGATACAGAATTTATGCGACACAGGTAGCGAGTGCACCGTACATATTATTAGCGACAATTACCAATCAAAATCAAACAACTTATACGCACGTCAATGCTAATGGAAATATCCAAACTTGGTATTATTATATGACGACGGATTTACAATGTCCGACCTATCAAATTGAGTTCTCAGATATCTTCGATAATCTTGATCCGGAAACGCCTCCGATTACTTCGGTTTCTATTAATACCGCAGGAAATGTAGTATTGAATTGGGAAACAAGCACATCGCCGGAGACGAATGCTTATGTTATTTATCGAGAATCTGCTAGCGGATTTTTGGCGGTTGATACGGTTTGGGGAAGTGGAATTACGACTTATGAAGATGCCAGTGTAAGTATTGATAATAGACAAACTTATACGATTGCTGCAATGGATGATTGTGGAAATATCGGTTTATTATATGATGTTCCACATCAAACAATTTCCTTATCTGCTTTCGTGAATCGCTGCGAACAAACCTTGGATTTGACTTGGGATTCTTATGAAAGTTGGGATAATCCTGTGGCGGCGTATCAAATTAGAATTGGGGTCAATGGTCTGCCATTGGAATTAGTCAAAACGGTGGACGGTACGGCGAATGGAACTTCGATTGATGGTTTCACAGACGGAGATCAACTTTGCATCACCGCTCAAGCCGTGGAACTTAATACTGGTTACGCTTCTACGACGAATCAAGTTTGTGCAACGATGGATATTGTAGAACCGATGGATTATATCTATTTGTCGAATGTAAGTATTAATAATGATGGTGATTTGGAAGTGTTTTGGAATTGGGATGATGATGCGGATTTAGAATCTTATGTGATTAATCAAGATGGACAAGATTTGAATTTGGCAGCGTCCAGTAGCTTAGATCCGATTAATTATTATTTGGATACGACTTTTATAGGCGATACAGCGAGCGTTGCGATTCAAGTGATGAGTTCGGATAGTTGTCAAGAAATAAAGGTTTCTACGATTGCCAATACGATTTTTTTGGAAGGAAGTCCGGATTTAGCATATAGAAATTTATTACGATGGTCGCCATTTTTGATAGAATACGGGACCGTTTATTCGTACGAAGTGTATAGAATCGTAGATGATATTCCAATGTTAATTACAAGTCTTCCCGCGAATATCTTGCTTTATACAGACGAAGTCAATGGTTACAATGAGAACGAAGCGGATATTAGATATTATGTCGTCGCTCAGGTATATATTGAGTTACCAGACGGAACGACAAAAGCGGTTTTTAGTCAATCGAATACGATTTTGATTGAACAAAGATCAAAGATATTTATGCCAAACGCTTTTGCTCCAGAAGGCACGAATAACGTCTTCAAACCAGTGATGGTTTTTGCTGAAAATAGTACTTTTCAAATGGTTGTTTATGATCGTTGGGGAAGCTTACTATTCCAAACAACAGATTCGTCAACAGGTTGGGACGGAAGGCAAAACGGCAAAATTATGCGTCAAGGTGTCTATACTTATATTGTTCAAATAATACAATTAAATGGTGAGATTGTGGAACAAAAAGGAACGGTTTTATTACTTCGGTAAATGTTAAACTGTTCGACTGTTTCATTGCTGTCGCTTCGCT
>CAWVWD010000277.1:0-6180 GCA_963933585.1 uncultured Saprospiraceae bacterium | reverse complement strand
TCGAACCCGCGACCCCCTGCGTGACAGGCAGGTATTCTAACCAACTGAACTACCGAACCAACTTTATCTTTTAAGTAATCTTTATTACCCTTTTTCAAAGTGCGGTGCAAATATACAACTGTTTTCTATATTTCCAAACACTAAGTCAAAAATTATAAAAAAAGTTTCAAAAAAACGATCATTCCTACTTTCATTCGGTATTTTTGCAGACGTTTTGGGAAAATAGCACCCGATTATATTGGTTTACTAAATTGAAATTCAAAAAATACACTATGGTTTTCTTAGATTTTGAAAAGCCGATTGAGAATTTATATGAACAATTGGATAAATTAAAGCAGGTTGGAGAAGAAGGTGAAATCGATGTTTCTGAATCAATCGTGAATTTAGAAAAGAAGATTAATACGACAAAGAAGGAAATTTACGAAAATCTTTCAGGATGGCAGAAAGTACAGCTTTCTCGTCATCCCGAACGTCCCTATTCTCTTTACTATATTGATCAAATGACTGATAAGTTCGTAGAACTTCACGGGGATCGTTATTACAAGGATGATAAAGCGATTGTCGGTGGTATCGGAAATATTGATGGAATGCCGGTTATGATTATTGGACACCAAAAAGGGGAAAACACGAAAATGCGTAAATATCGTAATTTTGGTATGGCAAACCCAGAAGGTTATCGCAAGGCATTGAGATTAATGAAAATGGCGGAACGTTTTGATATGCCTGTCATTTGCTTAATCGATACTCCAGGAGCTTATCCGGGTTTAGAAGCAGAAGAAAGAGGACAAGCAGAAGCGATTGCTAGAAACTTATACGAAATGGCTCAGTTAGAAACGCCTATCGTTTGTGTCGTTATTGGAGAGGGGGCATCCGGTGGTGCTTTAGGAATCGGTTTGGGTGATAGAATCTTTATGATGGAAAATACTTGGTATTCTGTTATTTCTCCTGAATCTTGTTCTTCTATTTTATGGAGAAGTTGGGATTATAAAGAGCAAGCGGCCGAAGTTTTAAAATTGACGCCAGAACACATGAGTGGGTTTGGTTTAGTCGATGGTATCATCAAAGAGCCGATTGGTGGCGCACATCATGATCCTGAAAAATCTGCGAAAAGATTGAAAAAACAAATCAAAGCTGCTATTAATGAATTGAAAGATTTAGATAGTACTACTTTGATTAACCAAAGAATCGATAAGTATTCTAATATGGGTTTTTATAAGTAGGTTACTCGTTTGACGGGTTTGATACTCTAAGGTGGAACGCCCGTACAGACTAACTGATATTTTTTTTATATAAATTGGTGTTGATACTTTCACTTGAAATGAAAGTATCAATTTACCAATACGTGACCACACTCCTTTTTAGTAGGTTTAATCCAAAAAAAAATTGTTAAAAATATAACATTTTAGATATATTCTGAACACGATGTCAAATATTATAATTTTGAATCCCTAACTGATGAAATTATTTAGAAATTTGCGATTACGATGGCATGATTACATGTTGAATCAAAAAATTAAGAGCTTATCCGTCAAACGAACTTCTATTCACTTTGAAAAGTCAAAACGTATCGGAATATTATTTGACGCTACTAATTTGGATAATCGAGTTTTTGTAGAAAATTATATGCAACTTTTCCGAAAAGCAGGAAAAAGAGTGGATATAATGGCTTTCGTGGATGACGAAGAAAAACACGATAATTTACCATTTAAATATTTTAATCGTAAAGATTTAAGCTGGTATGAACATCCGAAGACGCAAGAGGTGGAGGAATTTATAAATACGCCTTTCGATATTTTAATTAACCTTCATATTCATCCTGTAAAGTCATTAGAATATATTGCGGCGTTATCTCATGCGAATATGAGGGTCGGAAAATACGATGAATCCAAGGTTCATTGCTATGATTTAATGATTGATAATGCAAAAAATGAAAACCTTCAGCACTTCATCCAACAGATTGATAAACATTTAAAAATTCTGGGATAGTTTTTTGAGTTGGTAATACGCTTTATTCAATTTGCAGAGCCACTGAAAAAACAATTCAATATACAGCAAAAAACTATGTTATTAAGAGGAACAGGAGTTGCATTGATTACGCCATTTATAGATGGAGAAGTTGATTTCAACGGTTTACAAAATGTCATTGAACACGTCATTTCTGGCGGTACGGAATATGTGATTTCATTAGGAACAACGGGCGAAGCACCGACGCTCGACGACAAAGAAATAATTAAGGTTTTGGAATTTACCGTTCAAGTCGTAGCCGGTCGAGTTCCTGTGGTTGCAGGGTTTGGCGGTTCTAATACAAAAGCCGTTATTCGCACCATCAAAGGTTATCACTTCAATGGTATTGCTGCGATTTTATCTTCAAGTCCTGCTTATAGTAAACCGACTCAAGAGGGGTTATACCAACACTATATGGCGATTGAAGCCGTTTCACCTCGACCAATTATCATTTATAATGTTCCTGGTCGAACTTCACAAAACATTGATGCGGAAACCACCCTTCGATTAGCTCACAGCAGCGATAAGTTCATTGCGGTAAAGGAAGCATCCGGCGATTTATTACAATGCATGAAAATCATGCGTGATAAACCAGAACATTTTCAATTACTTTCTGGGGACGATGCCTTGGCTTTGCCAATGATTTCTTTTGGTGCGACTGGTGTTATTTCTGTTATTGGAAATGCTTTACCAAATGAATTTTCAACTATGATTCGCCATGCTTTAAGTGGTGATTTTGCGACAGCGACACAAGAGCATTTATCACTTTTGGCGGTCAATGATTTACTTTATATAGAAGGAAATCCTGCAGGAATAAAAGCAGCAATGGAAATTCAAGGTATTTGTAATAAAGAAGTACGTTTGCCGCTAGTAGCTCTTTCTGACAAAAATTATTTGAAATTAAAAAAGGAAATTGGAAATTTAAAAAAGAATGTTGTAATGGCTTAATCGAGTTTCAAGTTTGAGGCTCTAAAGACAATATTTTTACGAAAAACTATATCGATTTTAAAAATTGACACCGTTTAATACATAAAAAAAGGCAATTTGAAATAATTCAAATTGCCTTTTATTGTCTTTTCTTAATTAAAAAAACTAAGCATATTTTGCTTGAAATTTATCTCCACCTGCGGCCAAAGCTGCATTCATATCTTGTGTATATAAAATATTATCCAATTCCATTGCTTTAGCAAGTTGACCACTATTTACTTGCTTACCGCTTGAAGTACGTTGATTAATATACCATTCACAAAAAATACCACCTTTTATATTATTAGCAGCATTTAACTCAATTTCATTTGATTGGAAATCTTTTAAATTTTTCATTATTATTATTTTTAGAAACTTGTAAAAAAATTATTACAATTGGCCACAACCCAATATTCGTACCAAACAAGATATATATCTTATTTGTAGTTAATCATCCGTTGAATATTATTTACACATATTTTGATAGAATCTTAACACCTTGAAAATACTTTCTTATTAGGGGAACAGAAAATAGATAACCTACCCAAATTTTGCGAAGCCCGTCTACGATACGAACAGATAGGCTATTTTGTTTCAGATAGGAAAAAAGACAGACATAGCTGTAAGAAGTATTTTTCTAACGAAGTATGAAGTGAAAGTAGCCCTTAAAATGGGTAAATTACTTTTTTCCTATTTCCAAAAGTAAAGGAAAAATTATTTGAGTTTTGAAAAAATCTTAGCCTGTTACTTGATTTTAATTTATGCTAACGACTTAGGTAATGTAAAACTAAACGTAGAACCTTCTTCAATCTTCGATTCTACCGAAATTCTTCCACCAAGATGATGAGCTATTTTTTCACATAGCGACAAGCCAATACCCGTTCCATCATATTCCTTTTTGGTATGTAATCGTTTAAAAATATGGAATATCGTTTCTAAATACTGCGCTGCGATTCCGATTCCATTATCTTGAATACTAATAATAAAATACTTTTCTGTTTCTGTAGAAGTAATATTTACAATCGGAGCAATATCAGTTTTTTTAAATTTAATCGCATTACTAATCAAGTTTTGCATCAATTGAAATAATAAAACTTGGTGTGTATGAACATTTGGCAACGAATTCACATTAAAAATCACATCATTTTCATCAATACTAACATACAAAATTGTCCGAATATCCGCTACTATTTTATTTAAGTCAACCATTTTCGGTTTCCGAGCATTTTTTCCAATCGTCGCATAATCCAATAACCCTTGAAGCATCGTCGTCATCCTTAGAGCACCATCTCGGACAAAATGAAAGTATTCTTCGTCCACTTTATCGTTCGTTTTCTTATTCTTCCGATACCAAAGATTAGAAAAGCTACTAATCATCCGAAGCGGTTCTTTCAAATCATGCGAAATTGCATACGTAAACTGTCGTAATTCCTGATTCGACATTTTTAGTTTCTCATTCTGTAATTCGATTTCCGATTGATACGTCAATTTTAACTTATCTATTTCTCGTTCTTGCTTTAGTCGTTCTATCTCATTTTCCTTGTCCTTCAATGCGTATCGAATCTCCAAATCCATCGTTCGACGTTCTCGTATTTCGAGCATAAAGGCTTCACTCGTTTTAGAAAACTCTTCCAAATTATAATAAGCATCTTCAAATTTGCCTAAAATCTTATAAACGTCTGCCAACGTCTTATATGTTCGCTTTAGGGTTTTAAGATTTTTAGTTCTAATACAATAAAAAATAGCTTCTTCGCCATATTCTATCGCCTTATCATACTCCTTTCTCAACTGACTCAGCATCGCCAAATTCGCCAAATACGTTTCATAAGAAGGTTTACTTCCATTTTTTTGATAACTTTTTTCTGCTTCAAAACTATACACAGAAGCTGTTTCCAAATCACCTTTTCCAATATAAATCTTAACCAACTCGAAATAAACTCGACTGATTAATAACTTATATTCCCCACTTCGACCAATTTCTAAAGCACTTTTAAGATACTTTTCTGCCGCATCAAAATCACCTAATTCTTCGTAAGAACAGCCCAAATTAAAATAAGTAATTCCAATAGAGATTTCTTCCAATTCTAACTTATAATTATCTAAAACTCGCTTATAATTGCGAATAGATTCCTCATAATTATATAATGCTGCAAAGATATTTCCAATATTCACCAACGTACTTGCTACAATTTTTCGCAAATCCAACAATTCTGCTTTCTCCAAAGCTGCTTTCATATACTCAAAAGCCTCCTTATATTCACCCCGGACAGCGTGTGGAATTGCACAAGTATTTAACGCTTTCGCTTCATATTCACCATTTCCAAGTTCACGAGCCAATGAAACTGATATTCCTCCATACTCCGCTATCTCCTTATAATTACCTTGCCGAAGGTAATAATCACAAATATTCTGAAAACATTCTAATTCTAAATATTTTGGAATTTCCGTTTTTAATATAATAGCTTCCGCCAATTTCAAATGTTCAATCACTTTATCAAACAAACGATTAGTATGATGGAGATTACTTAACTTTAGATGGATTTTTACTTTTTCGATAAAAAGATTAGACGTCAACAAAAAGGCAGATTCGTAAATAATTTCTGAATTTTGATAATCCTTAGTTTCAAAATAACTCGTACCGATATCAATCAAAGATTCAATCAAGGCAATCGTTTCTGAGTCATCATTTTCTACCTCAACCTTCAAGGAACGAATAACTTGCCTAAAAGTCGTCACCAAAATATTAGATACACTTTCGCCCTTCAACAAATTACTCATCATAATCAGTCGTCGCAAAGCTTCCGAATCAAAGTACTCTTGCCCTACCAAAGCGAGTGCTTCTTCTGAAACCTCAAAAGCAGCTTGATTCTGATTTAAATACTGCTTAGCTTTCGCATTTACCAACAATGTAGCTATTTTGGCCTTGTCCATTTTATTTTGCCTTATCATCCTTAATAGATGATTCTTAGTGATGTAATTATCCACAAACAAATATATTGCCACAAGATTACCGACCATTCTAAACATATATTATATTACAATAGTTCGTAAAACTCTTTAAAAAAACAAGGTTTTATTACAAAACAGAAACGTAACATATCAATAATCAGCGATTTAGCATTTTACTGTTTATAATTATAAAACACTGATTATCATATAATTATAAATTATAAATTTCATAACAGAAAAATAAAACAATTTAAAAGTAAT